>NZ_CP020814.1:0-245000 GCF_002109385.1 Halalkalibacter krulwichiae
ATGTTAAATGATAAATACATGTTTGATACTTTTGTTATTGGGTCAGGCAACCGTTTTGCCCATGCAGCTTCGTTAGCTGTTGCAGAAGCTCCAGCTAAAGCTTATAACCCATTATTTATTTATGGAGGAGTCGGTCTTGGAAAGACGCACTTAATGCATGCGATCGGTCACTATGTAATGGATCATAAACCAGATGCAAAAGTCGTTTATTTATCATCGGAAAAATTTACCAATGAGTTTATTAATGCAATACGTGATAACAAAGCCGTAAACTTTCGGAACAAATACCGCAATGTAGATGTGCTTCTTATAGATGATATTCAATTTTTAGCAGGAAAAGAACAAACACAAGAAGAGTTTTTCCATACTTTCAATGCGTTACACGAGGAATCAAAACAAATTGTTATTTCAAGTGATCGACCTCCCAAAGAGATACCAACATTAGAAGACCGTTTACGTTCGAGGTTTGAGTGGGGGCTAATTACAGATATCACACCTCCGGATTTAGAGACGAGGATAGCAATATTGCGAAAAAAGGCAAAAGCTGAAAACCTCGACATTCCAAACGAAGTTATGCTCTATATCGCTAATCAAATAGATACAAATATAAGAGAACTCGAAGGAGCTCTTATTCGTGTTGTTGCTTATTCTTCTTTGATTAATCAAGATATGAATGCCGATCTAGCTGCAGAAGCCTTAAAAGATATTATTCCAAACTCAAAGCCGAAAATCCTAACAATTACTGACATTCAAAAGTTAGTTGGAGAACACTATCACGTCAAACTCGAAGATTTTAAAGCAAAAAAAAGAACGAAATCAGTTGCTTTCCCTAGACAAATTGCAATGTATTTATCTAGAGAATTAACTGATGCCTCTTTGCCTAAAATAGGAAGTGAATTTGGCGGGAGAGATCATACAACTGTCATTCACGCGCACGAAAAAATTTCAAAAATGCTGCTTACAGATCAAGAACTTCAATCAAAGGTTCAAGAATTGATAGACCTTTTGAGAAATTAGTTTCCTCTTTACGATAAATCAATTGTGAACAATGTGAATAAAGTGAACCAGTCTATTAACATAATACTCACATGTGGATAGACTGGTATTTTAGCGACTCTTTGCACTTATCCACAAATCCACAAGCCCTATTACTATTACTACTATCTTTTTAAAACATAAATATATTAATTAAGGAGTTTGAATATGCGTTTTTCTATTAATCGTGACCGTTTTGTTCAAGATGTTCAAAATGTAACGAAAGCTGTATCGTCTAGAACAACAATCCCTATTTTGACTGGAATTAAAATAGTCGCTGATCATGAAGGGATTACTTTAACTGGAAGTGATTCTGATATCTCAATTGAGACATTCATCCCTCTGGAAGAAGAAGGAACAGAAATTGTCAAAATAGAAGAGCAGGGAAGCATTGTTCTTCAAGCTCGTTTTTTTGCGGAAATTGTTAAAAAGCTGCCAGGCGAAAACATTGAATTAATTGTTCAAGATCAATTCGCTACAACCATTCGTTCCGGTTCATCTGTTTTTAATTTGAATGGCTTAGACCCAGAAGAGTACCCTCGTTTGCCGCAACTAGAAGAAGATTTATTGTTTCGCTTACCGCAAGATATGTTGAAAAATGTTATTAGACAAACGGTATTCGCGGTGTCCACTCAGGAAACACGCCCGGTGTTGACAGGTGTAAACTTAGAGACTGACGAAGGGGTGTTAATCTGTACTGCAACAGATAGTCACCGCCTAGCAATGAGGAAAACGACTATTGAGAAAAATGATGAAGGACTAACTTTTTCGAACGTTGTTATCCCAGGGAAAAGTTTAACGGAGTTAAGTAAAATCATTGAAGACAATAATGAGTTAATTGATGTTGTTGTAACGGAAAACCAAGTCTTGTTTAAAATGAAAAACCTTTTGTTCTTCTCGAGACTGTTAGAAGGAAAATACCCTGTAACAAAAAGTATGATTCCAACTCAATCAAAAACGACTTTGAGATTAAAAACAAAACCATTTTTACAAACATTGGAAAGAGCATTGCTTTTATCTAGAGAAGGAAAAAATAACGTTATTAATTTAAAAACGTTAGAAAGTGGGCTTGTTGAAATAACATCGATTTCCCCAGAAGTTGGGAAAGTAACAGAGAATATTGAAACGCACATGCAAGGAGAGGAAATGAGAATCTCGTTCAATGGTAAAAATATCATTGATGCTCTTAAGGTTATTGATAGTGAAGAGATTGATATTGTTTTTACAGGAGCAATGAGTCCATTTGTTATTCGTCCGATTGACCACGACCATTACTTACACTTGTTTTCTCCGGTAAGGACGTATTAATCGATTTTGATCTTTTGTTAAAGAATGCGTTGTTCAAAAAAGGCGACCTTTTCAAAGTAAGTTTGGTTTAGTACAATATAAAGATAGATAATCGAATGGTTTATAAGTGGACAGCAACTCATATTTTGAATTGCTGTCTTCACTTTGCTACAGTGGTCATTAGTATTTAAAAATAGAAAGAGTGATGGAATTTGAATTCAATCGTCATTTCAACAGCTTACATAACATTAGGACAAATGCTAAAAGAAGCAGGAATTATTGACACAGGTGGTATGGCAAAATGGTACCTTTCTGAACATATCGTTTATGTTAATGGTGAAGAAGAGAACCGTCGAGGCAAAAAGTTAGTACTTGGAGATGTAGTAACTCTTGCAGATGGGGCGGAATATCAAATTGTTGAAAAGTAGGGGGAATCCCTTTGAATTTGAAGCAGCTAAGTCTTAAACAGTTCCGGAATTATAAAAGCGTGGAACTCTCATTTGATCAGCAAGTAAATGTCTTTATTGGAGAAAATGCACAAGGGAAGACCAATATCATTGAGGCCATCTATGTTCTTGCATTAGCGAAATCTCACCGTACTTCAAAAGATAAAGAACTAATCGGTTGGGGAGAAGAGTTTGCTAGGATTCATGGGAAGATGGAGAGAAGATCGGGTCAAGTTGATTTAGAGTTGATTTTGTCCACAAAAGGAAAAAAAGGAAAAGTGAATGGGCTCGAACAAAAAAAGCTAAGTGAATATATCGGTGCTGCAAATGTCGTAATGTTCGCGCCGGAAGACCTCAACCTTGTAAAAGGAAGCCCGCAAGTGAGAAGAAGGTTTTTGGATATGGAAATGGGACAAATTAGCCGAGTCTACTTGCACCATCTTGGTCTTTACCAAAAAGTACTCCAGCAACGAAATCACCTTCTTAAATCTCTCCAGATTGGCAAGGGAGCCAAGGAGATGTTAGATATACTTACAGATCAAATGATTGTGTTAGCTGCAGAAGTGACGAAAAGAAGGTTTGGCTTTATTAAACAGCTACAAAAGTGGGCAGAACAAATTCATCATGATATTAGCAGAGGGAAAGAAGAATTAGAAATTCGCTATCTTCCATCTAGTAACGTATCAGATGAGATGGATTTGTCGAAAATAAAAGAAGAATTCTATCGAACGTACGAAAAGCAAAAAACGAGGGAAATTCAACGTGGGGTTACGTTGTTTGGTACCCACCGCGATGACCTGGGCTTTTTTATTAATGGTCGTGATGTTCAGACATTTGGTTCCCAAGGACAACAACGGACAACGGCTCTCGCTCTTAAATTGGCCGAAATCGAACTTATTTATTCAGAGATAGGAGATTATCCTATTCTTTTATTAGATGATGTTTTATCTGAACTTGATGATTATAGACAGTCACACCTTTTACAAACGATTCAAGACAGAGTGCAGACTTTCGTTACGACAACAAATATCAGTGGTATTGATCAACGAACACTTGATCAAGCGAAGATTTGGAATGTTTCAGAAGGTACAATAGCTCATTAAAATTATAAAATGAGGCGGTGAAGTCTTTGTTCATACATTTAGGTGGAGATGTCATTATTAGAGCAAAGGATATTATTGCAATCTTAAATTGGGATGTCCAAGAACAATCAGCAATTACAAGTGTGTATTTGAAAGAAGAAGTGAAAAAGAAGAAGAAAATCATCATATCTGATGATTATATTAAGTCCATTGTTTTGACCGATGATGCAGTTTATTATTCTCCAGTTTCTTCTTTAACGCTGAATCGCCGCGCTCAAGGTTTAGCGATTATGGACCTTAATGTAGAATTAGAAGAAGAGTTGGAACCGTAAATTCATGATTAAGGCTTATCGTTTAGTAGAAATGGTATAATGAAATATTCAGGTTGCTTTTAACCTTTGATTTTTATATAGATTTTAACGACATCTAGCAATGAGCTTTTACGGGTAGTGCCATTGCTTCACCTTGTTTAACTGTAACAACCTGTATTGATTAGATCGATTAAAAGAATGAAGGTGAATATAGTGACGAATGAACAACATTCTACACAACAATCTTATGATGAGAGTCAAATACAAGTATTAGAAGGGTTAGAAGCTGTCCGGAAACGCCCTGGTATGTATATTGGTTCAACAAGCGGACGTGGATTACATCATCTCGTTTGGGAAATAGTGGACAATAGTATTGATGAGGCAATGGCAGGCTACTGTGATACGATCAAAGTCATTATTGAAGAAGATAATAGCATCACAGTTGAAGATAATGGCCGTGGGATACCAGTTGGGGTTCACGAGAAAATGGGAAGGCCAGCTGTTGAAGTCATTATGACCGTGTTACACGCAGGTGGAAAGTTCGGCGGAGGAGGCTATAAAGTTTCCGGAGGATTACACGGTGTCGGTGCATCCGTTGTTAACGCTCTTTCTACTGTATTAGAGGTCAATGTGCATCGAGAAGGCAAAATTCATTACCAAAAATTCAATAAAGGTGTTCCAGCTGCTGATCTAGAGGTTATTGGTGAGACAGAGAAGCGTGGAACAGTGATTCACTTTAAACCTGATCCTGAAATTTTCCAAGAAACAACTGTTTACGAATATGATACGTTAGCGTCGCGTTTGCGTGAATTGGCTTTTTTAAATAAAGGGTTAACAATTATCATTGAGGATAAGCGAGAAGAAGGTAAGGAAGCAACATATTATTATGAAGGTGGAATAGCTTCATTTGTTGAACATTTAAATCGGTCTCGCGAAGTTCTACATGATGAACCTATTCACATCGAAAGTGAGAAGGAAGGTTTAACGGTTGAGGTAGCTGTTCAATACAATGACAGTTATACAAGTAATATATACTCGTTTGCTAATAACATTAATACGCATGAGGGTGGAACGCATGAATCTGGTTTTAAAACTGGATTAACAAGGGTTATTAATGATTATGCCCGTAAAAATAACCTTTTTAAGGAAAGTGATCCTAATCTAACAGGTGAGGATGTTCGTGAAGGTTTAACGGCAATTATCTCTGTGAAAATTCCAGATCCTCAGTTCGAAGGGCAAACGAAAACAAAGCTTGGGAATAGTGAAGCGAGAACGATAACGGACTCCCTCTTTAGTGAAGCCTTCTCTCGTTTTATGATAGAAAACCCTCAAGTTGCTAAAAAAATCGTAGAAAAAGGATTAATGGCTTCAAGAGCTCGAGAAGCAGCGAAGAAAGCTCGTGAATTAACTCGACGTAAAAGTGCATTAGAAGTTAGTTCTCTACCTGGAAAATTAGCAGATTGTTCATCTAAGGATGCTACGATTAGTGAAATTTACATTGTTGAGGGTGACTCTGCCGGAGGATCGGCAAAGCAAGGTCGTGATCGTCATTTCCAAGCAATTTTACCACTCCGTGGAAAGATTATTAATGTCGAGAAAGCTCGATTAGATAAGATTCTTGCGAATAATGAAATACGAGCAATGATCACAGCATTTGGTACTGGAATTGGCGATGATTTTGATATTGAGAAAGCTCGTTATCATAAGATTATTATAATGACGGATGCCGATGTTGATGGAGCACATATCCGTACATTAATTTTAACGTTCTTCTATCGTTATATGCGCCCACTCATTGAGCATGGTTATGTGTATATTGCCCAACCGCCACTTTATAAAATTAGTCAGGGCCGTGAAGTGAGTTATGTTTATTCAGATAAAGAACTTGAGTTTACATTAAAGGATATTCCAAATAAAGATAAAATAGGGATTCAACGTTATAAGGGATTAGGAGAGATGAATCCTCAGCAACTTTGGGAAACGACAATGGATCCTGAGCATCGTACAGTTCTTCAAGTTACGTTAGAAGATGCAATGAAAGCAGATGAAATCTTTGAGATCCTAATGGGTGACCGTGTGGAACCGCGTCGTGACTTTATTCAAGAGAACGCGCAGTACGTGCAAAATCTTGATATTTAATGGTATTTAAAAGGTAAAGCAATAGAAAATTCCTTTTAGGAAATGTTTGCTCCTGCCTTTTAATCATGTACGTATATATAGGCTTGGAGATGGAGGTTATTAATTAATGGCTGAGCAAGATCAATCAAGAGTAAAAGAGCGGAATATTAGTCAAGAGATGAAGTCATCATTTATGGATTACGCAATGAGCGTTATCGTAAGCCGTGCATTGCCAGATGTACGAGATGGCCTAAAGCCAGTTCACCGCCGTATTTTGTTTGCGATGAATGAGCTAGGTATGACATCTGATAAAGCGTATAAGAAGTCTGCGCGTATCGTAGGTGAAGTAATTGGTAAGTATCACCCTCATGGTGATTCAGCTGTATATGAAACAATGGTACGGATGGCACAAGATTTTAGCTATCGTTATATGCTGGTTGATGGTCATGGGAACTTTGGGTCAGTTGATGGTGACTCTGCTGCTGCGATGCGTTATACAGAAGCGAAGATGTCGAAAATCTCAATGGAACTTGTTCGCGATATTAACAAAGATACGATCGATTATCAGGATAACTATGATGGAAGTGAACGTGAGCCTGTTGTTTTACCAGCCCGTTTTCCGAGTTTATTAGTGAATGGTGCAGCTGGAATTGCTGTAGGGATGGCAACAAACATTCCCCCTCACCAATTAGGAGAAGTAATTGATGGTGTTTTAGCTCTTTCCAAAGACAGAGACTTAACGATTCAAGATTTGATGGAATATATTCCAGGTCCGGATTTTCCTACTGGTGCTGAAATTTTAGGACGCTCTGGTATTCGTAAGGCGTACCAAACTGGAAAAGGTTCGATTACACTTCGCGCTAAATCATTTATTGAAGAACACAATGGTAAGCCGCGAATTATTTTTACGGAAATTCCTTATCAGGTAAACAAGGCAAGATTAATTGAGAAAATTGCTGAGTTAGTACGTGATAAAAAGATTGAAGGTATTACTGATTTACGTGATGAATCCGACCGAAATGGAATGAGGATTGTAATAGAGCTAAGGCGAGATGCGAACGCAAATGTTCTGTTGAATAACTTATATAAACAAACTGCACTTCAGTCTAGCTTTGGAATTAATTTACTAGCCCTCGTAGATGGACAACCTAAAGTATTAAACCTGAAAGAATGTTTGGAACATTATCTTGACCATCAGGTGGTTGTCATCAGACGTCGTACAGCCTTTGAGCTACGTAAGGCTGAAGCTCGTGCACATATTTTGGAAGGTTTACGAATTGCACTTGATCATTTAGATGAAGTCATCAATCTTATTCGGGCATCACAAACAACTGAGATAGCAAGAAATGGACTAATGGAGCGTTTTGAACTTAGTTACGAGCAGGCTCAAGCAATCTTGGATATGCGTCTTCAACGCTTAACTGGGTTAGAGCGTGATAAAATTGAAGGTGAGTACCAAGAACTAATTGCACGCATAGCTGAATTAAAAGCAATTCTAGCAGATAACGAAAAAGTTCTTGAAATTATCCGTGAAGAACTATTAGAAGTGAAGGAGAAGTTTAACGATGAGCGCCGTACCGTTATTTCGATGAGTGAAGAGCAATTTGAGGATGAGGATTTAATTCCACGTACTAATATAGCGATCACGATCTCTCATAATGGCTACATTAAGCGTCTTCCAATTTCGACGTATCGTGCACAAAAACGTGGAGGTAAGGGAATCCAAGGGATGGGTACGAATGACAATGATTTCGTTCAACATTTGTTTACAACTAGCTCCCATCACACCATTTTGTTCTTCACAAATAAAGGAAAAGTATACCGTTTAAAAGGCTATGAAATTCCTGAACTTGGACGAACAGCTAAAGGAATCCCGATTATCAATCTACTTCAAATTGAACAAGGGGAATACGTCAGTACGGTTATCCCAATTGAAGAATTCACTGATGACACTTATTTGTTCTTCTTAACAAAGTATGGGGTTGCTAAGAGAACAGAATTATCTTCTTTTGCAAATATTCGTAAAGGCGGACTATTTGCTATTACACTTCGCGATGAAGATGAATTGCATGGGGTACGACTTACTGATGGAAATCAGGAGTTAATCATTGGGACAAAACAAGGTATGTCGATTCGTTTCCCTGAAACGGATGTTCGTTTAATGGGGAGAACGGCAGCTGGTGTAAAAGGTATTACGCTAGGTGAAGATGACCATGTTGTTGGAATGGATATTATCGAAGAAGGACATGATGTTTTAATTGTCACGGAAAAAGGTTATGGAAAACGTACACCAATTGACGAGTATCGTATTCAGAGCCGTGGTGGAAAAGGAATTAAAACATGTAACATTACAGATAGAAACGGATCCTTAGTTTCATTAAAAATCGTTTCATCAAATCACGATATTATGATTATTACTGTAAGTGGTGTTATCATCCGTACTCAAGTTGAGGGGATCTCAACCACTGGACGTAACACTCAGGGGGTTACCTTGATAAGAGTGAACGAAGGAGAAGAGGTTGCGACTGTAGCGCGTGTTGACATTGATGATGAAGATATCGAGCCGGAAGACGGGCAACTTGAAACCAACTCTGAAGAAGAAAAGTTAGAACCAGCAGATGAAGAGTCGCCTATTGAGGGTGAGATTAAAGAATAAAATTATAGATAGGGATGATCCAAAGGTCTTGTAAGATCTGAGGGTTATCTCTTTTTTTTGTTACCTTTTTCTCATTAATCAACTTTTCCTGGTAAAAGATGTCGGTTATAATTGGGTATAAAGATGTGGTTAGGGAGGGTGTGACAGTATGAGGGTGGCCCGTGTGCAGTTACAAAAAGGATGTATTACAACTCAAGATGTCCTAGGTTTAACTGATTATCCAATTATTAAAAAGAATACGACTCTTACTGATGAACTAATTGCTATACTTGAAACTTTTTTGGTTCAAGAAGTCGAAATTGAACCATTCCTTGCTAACGGAAAAAAATTTACTCCTATGGCCGTGAACGAAATAAAAGATAGAAGCAACAAGTCAGAAACGAATGAAAAGGAATTTATAATTGAATATTTAGAGACTGTAAAAGCATATAAAAAGTTATTTCTTTCTTGGCAAGCTGGTTTAAAAGTAGAAATGTATGATATTAGGAAAATATTTGTTCCTTTATTTAATAGTGCAATTAAACATTCTTATGTTTTACCTAAGTTGCACCATTATAGTAATAAAGAAGACTATTTATATCATCATTGTGTGTATGTAGGAATTTTAGCAGCTGTTGTAGGTAAAAATCTTCACCTTGACCAACGAGAATGGTTGCAAATAGGTTTCGGAGGAGCACTTGCAGATGCGGGTATGGCACGAGTTGCGCCAACCATTACTAAAAAGGCAGGTGCTTTAACGGCAGCTGAATTTGAGGATGTAAAAAAACATCCGATATATAGTTATAAAATGTTAATGGAAGTTACAGGTGTCTCAGATATAACTCGTTTAATTGTATTGCAACATCATGAACGTTACGACGGGAGTGGTTATCCTTTTACTATAGGCTCTAAAAAAATTCATTTATTTAGTCAGATTGTGGCTGTTGCCGATGTCTATCATGCTATGACTTCAGAACGATATTATCGCATAAAGCGATCGCCTTTTCAGGTATTAGAGGACTTATCAAGACAACAATTTGGTAAATTTGATGTTCGAGTCATCGAGGCTTTGCTACAGACACTTATTAGACTTTCAAATGGTGATAGAGTTCGATTAACATCTGGAGAAGAAGCTGAAATAATGTTCGTAGGTCCGCATAACCGAACAAAACCAATTATAAAGATTAAGCCAGGTGGGAAAATAATTGATCTAAATCTAACGAAATTGCATATTGAAGAAATTCTATAAAAAGTATTGCAAACAATATATTTAATATGGTATATTATTTCTTGTCGCAAATACGACTCATCTTTTAAACAATAATTTCGAAAAAAGTTGTTGACTCGCTTGTTGTGGCGTGATAAGATAATGGAGTTGCTGTTGAGCGACATAATAGTTCTTTGAAAACTGAACAAAAGCCAAGCGAAAAAATATTTTTATCAATTATATCCTTGCATTTGCAAGTTTAGATAAATTGAGCCATGTTGCAATTTGCAACTCGAACACTTTTATGGAGAGTTTGATCCTGGCTCAGGACGAACGCTGGCGGCGTGCCTAATACATGCAAGTCGAGCGGACTGATTAAGAGCTTGCTCTTATGACGTTAGCGGCGGACGGGTGAGTAACACGTGGGCAACCTGCCCTGTAGACTGGGATAACATCGAGAAATCGGTGCTAATACCGGATAACATCTGAGACCTCATGGTCTTAGACTAAAAGATGGCTCCGGCTATCACTACAGGATGGGCCCGCGGCGCATTAGCTAGTTGGTAAGGTAATGGCTTACCAAGGCGACGATGCGTAGCCGACCTGAGAGGGTGATCGGCCACACTGGGACTGAGACACGGCCCAGACTCCTACGGGAGGCAGCAGTAGGGAATCTTCCGCAATGGACGAAAGTCTGACGGAGCAACGCCGCGTGAGTGATGAAGGATTTCGGTTCGTAAAGCTCTGTTGTTAGGGAAGAACAAGTATCGTTCGAATAGGGCGGTACCTTGACGGTACCTAACCAGAAAGCCACGGCTAACTACGTGCCAGCAGCCGCGGTAATACGTAGGTGGCAAGCGTTGTCCGGAATTATTGGGCGTAAAGCGCGCGCAGGCGGTCTTTTAAGTCTGATGTGAAAGCCCACGGCTCAACCGTGGAGGGTCATTGGAAACTGGGAGACTTGAGTACAGAAGAGGAGAGTGGAATTCCACGTGTAGCGGTGAAATGCGTAGATATGTGGAGGAACACCAGTGGCGAAGGCGACTCTCTGGTCTGTAACTGACGCTGAGGCGCGAAAGCGTGGGGAGCAAACAGGATTAGATACCCTGGTAGTCCACGCCGTAAACGATGAGTGCTAGGTGTTAGGGGTTTCGATGCCCTTAGTGCCGAAGTTAACACATTAAGCACTCCGCCTGGGGAGTACGACCGCAAGGTTGAAACTCAAAGGAATTGACGGGGGCCCGCACAAGCAGTGGAGCATGTGGTTTAATTCGAAGCAACGCGAAGAACCTTACCAGGTCTTGACATCCTTTGACCACCCTAGAGATAGGGCTTTCCCCTTCGGGGGACAAAGTGACAGGTGGTGCATGGTTGTCGTCAGCTCGTGTCGTGAGATGTTGGGTTAAGTCCCGCAACGAGCGCAACCCTTGATCTTAGTTGCCAGCATTTAGTTGGGCACTCTAAGGTGACTGCCGGTGACAAACCGGAGGAAGGTGGGGATGACGTCAAATCATCATGCCCCTTATGACCTGGGCTACACACGTGCTACAATGGATGGTACAAAGAGCAGCAAAACCGCGAGGTCGAGCCAATCTCATAAAGCCATTCTCAGTTCGGATTGTAGGCTGCAACTCGCCTACATGAAGCCGGAATTGCTAGTAATCGCGGATCAGCATGCCGCGGTGAATACGTTCCCGGGCCTTGTACACACCGCCCGTCACACCACGAGAGTTTGTAACACCCGAAGTCGGTGGAGTAACCCTTTTGGGAGCTAGCCGCCTAAGGTGGGACAGATGATTGGGGTGAAGTCGTAACAAGGTAGCCGTATCGGAAGGTGCGGCTGGATCACCTCCTTTCTATGGAGTAATACTCTAGTCGATGTATGGTTTTAGAACCATATAACGCTTTGGTCTTTTGTTCAGTTTTGAAGGAACTCCCTTCAATTAATAGAAACTAACTTTGTAAGAAAAAAGTTAGTGACTTTGGTTCTTTGAAAACTAGATAATGCAATAGAAACAATGTTAGTTTTATCGGTATCTTATTTATAAGAGAAGATCAAACGAGCATGTCAAGAATTCAAGTGATTTTTGAAAAATCACATCCGAAATACCTTTTTTAATTTGGTTAAGTTAGAAAGGGCGCACGGTGGATGCCTTGGCACTAGGAGCCTAAGAAGGACGCGACGAACGGCGAAACGCCTCGGGGAGCTGTAAGTAAGCTTTGATCCGAGGATATCCGAATGGGGGAACCCACCATCCGTAATGGGATGGTACCCATACCTGAATACATAGGGTATGAGGAGGCAGACCTGGGGAACTGAAACATCTAAGTACCCAGAGGAAGAGAAAGCAAATGCGATTTCCCAAGTAGCGGCGAGCGAAACGGAAACAGCCCAAACCAAGAGGCTTGCCTCTTGGGGTTGTAGGACGTCTCATACGGAGTTACAAAAGACGAGCATAGGTGAAGCGATCTGGAAAGATCCGCAGTATAAGGTAACAGCCCTGTAGCCGAAATGCCCGTCTCTCCGAGACGTATCCTGAGTACGGCGGGACACGTGAAACCCCGTCGGAATCCGGGAGGACCATCTCCCAAGGCTAAATACTCCCTAGTGACCGATAGTGAACCAGTACCGTGAGGGAAAGGTGAAAAGCACCCCGGAAGGGGAGTGAAAGAGATCCTGAAACCGTGTGCCTACAACTAGTTGGAGCCCATTTACGGGTGACAGCGTGCCTTTTGTAGAATGAACCGGCGAGTTACGATCCCGTGCAAGGTTAAGCTGAATAGGCGGAGCCGCAGCGAAAGCGAGTCTGAATAGGGCGCATTAGTACGTGGTCGTAGACCCGAAACCGTGTGATCTACCCATGTCCAGGGTGAAGTTCAGGTAACACTGAATGGAGGCCCGAACCCACGCACGTTGAAAAGTGCGGGGATGAGGTGTGGGTAGGGGTGAAATGCCAATCGAACTCGGAAATAGCTGGTTCTCCCCGAAATAGCTTTAGGGCTAGCCTCGAGGGAAGAGTATTGGAGGTAGAGCACTGATTGGACTAGGGGTCCCCACAGGATTACCGAATTCAGTCAAACTCCGAATGCCAAATACTTATCCTCGGGAGTCAGACTGCGAGTGCTAAGATCCGTAGTCAAGAGGGAAACAGCCCAGACCATCAGCTAAGGTCCCAAAGTATACGTTAAGTGGAAAAGGATGTGGAGTTGCCCAGACAACCAGGATGTTGGCTTAGAAGCAGCCACCATTTAAAGAGTGCGTAATAGCTCACTGGTCGAGTGACTCTGCGCCGAAAATGTACCGGGGCTAAACGTATCACCGAAGCTATGGATTGACACCTTCTGGTGTCAGTGGTAGGGGAGCGTTCTAAGTGCAGCGAAGTCAGACCGAGAGGACTGGTGGAGCGCTTAGAAGTGAGAATGCCGGTATGAGTAGCGAAAAGAGGGGTGAGAATCCCCTCCGTCGAAAGCCCAAGGTTTCCTGAGGAAGGCTCGTCCGCTCAGGGTCAGTCGGGACCTAAGCCGAGGCCGAAAGGCGTAGGCGATGGACAACAGGTTGAAATTCCTGTACCACCTCCTCACCGTTTGAGCAATGGGGGACGCAGAAAGGTAGGGTAAGCGCGCTGATGGATATGCGCGTCCAAGCAGTTAGGCTGGAAAGTAGGCAAATCCGCTTTCCATAAAAGCTGAGCTGTGATGGCGAGGGAAATATTAGTACCGAAGTTCCTGATCCTACACTGCCTAGAAAAGCCTCTAGCGAGGTGAGAGGTGCCCGTACCGCAAACCGACACAGGTAGGCGAGAAGAGAATTCTAAGACGCTCGGGAGAACTCTCGTTAAGGAACTCGGCAAAATGACCCCGTAACTTCGGGAGAAGGGGTGCTCTATTAGGGTGCAAGCCCGAGAGAGCCGCAGTGAAAAGATCCAAGCGACTGTTTAGCAAAAACACAGGTCTCTGCGAAGCCGCAAGGCGAAGTATAGGGGCTGACACCTGCCCGGTGCTGGAAGGTTAAGAGGAGGGGTTATCCTTTGGGAGAAGCTCTGAATTGAAGCCCCAGTAAACGGCGGCCGTAACTATAACGGTCCTAAGGTAGCGAAATTCCTTGTCGGGTAAGTTCCGACCCGCACGAATGGTGTAACGATTTGGATACTGTCTCAACGAGAGACCCGGTGAAATTATAGTACCTGTGAAGATGCAGGTTACCCGCGACAGGACGGAAAGACCCCATGGAGCTTTACTGTAGCTTGATATTGGATGTTGGTACAGTTTGTACAGGATAGGTAGGAGCCTTGGAAGCGTGAGCGCCAGCTTACGTGGAGGCGTCGGTGGGATACTACCCTGACTGTGCTGACATTCTAACCTCGAGCCGTGATCCGGTTCAGGGACAGTGTCAGGTGGGCAGTTTGACTGGGGCGGTCGCCTCCTAAACAGTAACGGAGGCGCCCAAAGGTTCCCTCAGAATGGTTGGAAATCATTCGTAGAGTGCAAAGGCAAAAGGGAGCTTGACTGCGAGACCTACAAGTCGAGCAGGGACGAAAGTCGGGCTTAGTGATCCGGTGGTTCCGCATGGAAGGGCCATCGCTCAACGGATAAAAGCTACCCTGGGGATAACAGGCTTATCTCCCCCAAGAGTCCACATCGACGGGGAGGTTTGGCACCTCGATGTCGGCTCATCGCATCCTGGGGCTGAAGTAGGTCCCAAGGGTTGGGCTGTTCGCCCATTAAAGCGGTACGCGAGCTGGGTTCAGAACGTCGTGAGACAGTTCGGTCCCTATCCGTCGCGGGCGTAGGAAATTTGAGAGGAGCTGTCCTTAGTACGAGAGGACCGGGATGGACACACCGCTGGTGTACCAGTTGTTCCGCCAGGAGCATAGCTGGGTAGCTACGTGTGGACGGGATAAGTGCTGAAAGCATCTAAGCATGAAGCCCCCCTCAAGATGAGATTTCCCATGGAGTTAATCCAGTAAGACCCCTTAGAGATGATGAGGTTGATAGGTCTGGTGTGGAAGCGTGGCGACACGTGGAGCTGACAGATACTAATCGGTCGAGGACTTATCCAATATATTCTTGAGTTTCTATTACGCATTATCTAGTTTTGAGAGAACCATTTCTCTTAAATAAGTCTGGTGGCGATAGCGAAGAGGTCACACCCGTTCCCATGCCGAACACGGTCGTTAAGCTCTTCTGCGCCGATGGTAGTTGGGGGCTTCCCCCTGTGAGAGTAGGACGTTGCCAGGCAGATAGAAGACAATCCAGTGGATTGTCTTTTTTTAATATGCATAAACATCATGCCGATCGAGCATCGTGAATAAACTTCAGTGAATACGCACCATGTCCCCTGGTGATGGAGCACGTTTCTCTTTGTAAAGAAATAGAGAGCCAGAACGTTAAAGGAAGAAGAAGCACAATCCAATGGATTGTGCTTTTTACTTGCCTGTTTAACGAATAAATTAACCTAATAAATAACTGTAAATAAGGCTTGGGATTTTATTTTGTACGATGTTCACGTATTGTGCAATAAATGGGTAATCGACCCCATCAAACGTATGAATTAAATCTCCCCACCATTCCGCCTCATATCGACAGATCATGCTTAGATTATATAAGAGTAAAAAATGAGTAGCTAATTCAGGTAAAGAACCGTCACTTAATTTTTGTCGTTCAGTAAAAATAAATATCTCTTCTTTTGTATTAAATAAGAAAGGAAAAGAATGAAGCTTGTTAGGGAATTTTTTGAATTTGATGATAAGATTTTGTCTTTGTTCTATTACTTTTACACCTTTATATGAGGGGTTAAGTGATTCTAAATATTGTTCAAACCGATTTGAAGTCATATGGTAAAGATCAAGAATTGCGGAAGGTATTTCAATCTCATTGACCTTTACATTTCCAGATCCTTTAATAGAAACTTTCTTGTTTTGTAAAGTTAAGAATAGCTCGTGCATATCAGCGATTTGCAGCAACAGTGATACCATTTGATATTTTTCACCTTCCAAATGTTTCATGTGAAACATTTTGTCTAAAAAGAGAGAATAAAGGCCATTTTTTTGAACTTTCACTTCATCTTCTAGAAAGCGATAGGTTGCTTTCTTTCTTTTTCTCGTTGTCACACCATGTGCAAGTACTTGGGAATTTTCAGGGTAGTTCGGATTTGTAGTTAAAATACAAGCTTTTAGCATTTGGACATATCCATAAAATAATAAAACTGGTTTTATTTCAATTGGGGAAGCTTGGGCTTGCTTAAAATAAAGTTGTCCATGTTGTAAATGATACATAAACGAAGAGGAAACTTGATAACTTTTGGTTTTTGCTTGAGTAATCTCTTTTTGTTCATATTTTCCCAAAAGAAACTTGCTTGTGTAAGTTGATGAATAGAAGGGGATAAATAAATCGTAATGTTCCAATTTCATGTCGACTACCTCCTTAATCTGTTTATTCTAAAAAATCACACATTTTCATCTATTGTTGACAGTAGTTTGCCCAATTGATAAGCTACTAATAATATTTTGCGAAACATTATTTAAACTGGGGAGGCCAAAAGTAATGCGGGAGAATAAATTTCAAAAAGAAGGTTTAACATTTGATGATGTTCTATTAATACCAGGTAAGTCTGAGATTTTACCGAGAGACGTTTCTGTTAAGACGAAGTTGAGTGATAATGTGCAGTTAAACATTCCTATTATTAGTGCTGGTATGGATACTGTTACTGAGGCGAAGATGGCTATTGCAATTGCACGTGAAGGTGGACTTGGAATCATTCATAAAAATATGTCGATTGAGCAACAAGCAGAACAAGTAGAAATTGTTAAGCGTTCTGAAAGTGGAGTTATTACAAATCCATTTTATTTAACAAGAGACCGCCAAGTTTTTGATGCAGAACATTTGATGGGAAAATACCGTATTTCTGGTGTCCCTATTGTTGATGAAGATCAAAAACTTGTCGGAATTATTACAAACCGTGATCTACGTTTTATTGAAGATTATTCAATTCAAATTGACGAAGTAATGACGAAAGAAAATCTTGTAACCGCTCCTGTTGGAACAACGCTTAATGAAGCAGAGAAAATTCTTCAAAAATATAAAATTGAAAAGTTGCCTCTTGTTGATGGAGATGGTGTATTAAAGGGACTTATTACAATTAAGGATATAGAAAAAGTAATTGAATTCCCTAACTCTGCAAAAGATGCACAAGGAAGACTATTAGTAGGTGCTGCAATTGGAGTTTCTGCAGATGCTGACATTCGTATTAAAGCTCTAGTCGAAGCCGGAGTAGATTGTATCGTAATCGATACGGCTCATGGTCACTCTAAAGGGGTTTTAGATAAGGTTCGTCAAGTTCGTTCAGACTATCCAGATTTAACAATTGTTGCTGGAAACGTTGCAACTGCACATGCGACACGTGATCTCATTGAAGCAGGAGCAAGTGTTGTAAAAGTTGGAATCGGACCTGGATCTATCTGTACAACTCGTGTGGTAGCTGGGATTGGAGTACCACAAGTAACAGCAGTTTTCGACTGTGCTATGGAAGCTGAAAAACACGGTGTGCCAATAATCGCTGATGGTGGAATTAAATACTCCGGCGATATCGTAAAAGCATTAGCGGCTGGTGGACATGCTGTTATGCTAGGAAGTCTCCTTGCAGGAGTTTCTGAAAGCCCTGGTGATAGAGAAATCTATCAAGGTAGACAATTCAAGGTATACAGAGGTATGGGTTCACTTGGAGCAATGGAAAAAGGAAGTAAGGATCGTTATTTCCAGGAAAATGCTCAGAAATTAGTTCCTGAAGGTATTGAAGGACGTATCCCTTATAAAGGACCATTGCACGATACGATTCACCAATTAGTTGGAGGAATTCGTGCAGGTATGGGGTATTGTGGTACACCAACACTAGAAGATTTAAGAGAAAATGGTGAGTTTATCCGTATTACAGGAGCTGGTTTAAAAGAAAGCCATCCGCATGATGTTCAAATTACAAAAGAGGCGCCGAACTACTCATTATAATAACGTTTTTTTCAAATAGATAGAGACTTCTCTATCTATTTTTTTATATGTACTTATGTTAAAATAACCTTTATGTAAACAGGTATGGAGGTGCAAGTGTGAGTAATTTTTTTAAGAAGCCACTTTTAGTCATGATGTCAGTGGCGCTAGTATTAACATTTTATATTCAACCACAAAATGTTGAAGCGTCAATTGATTTAAATGCAGATGCGGCTATTCTAATTGATGCGGATAGTGGAAAGATTTTATACCAAAAACAGATTGATAGTGTTCTTCCAATTGCTAGTATGACTAAAATGATGAGTCAGTATTTAATCTTTGAAGCGGTTGAAGCTGGCATTATTTCATGGGATCAAGAAGTACCTATAAGTGATTTTGCTGCTGAACTTTCTCATGATAAAAGTCTATCAAATGTTTCATTAAGACAAGATTATGCTTATACAGTTAAGGAATTATATGAATCTGTAACAATCTATTCAGCAAATGCCTCAATGATTGCTCTTGCTGATTTGATTGCTGGTTCAGAAACTGAATTTGTAAAAATGATGAATGCTAAAGCAGAAGAATTAGGACTTGAGGATTATGAGTTTGTTAATTCGACAGGGCTTAATAATAGTGACCTAAAAGGAAACCATCCTGGAGGGACATCTCCAGATGCTGAAAATGTCTTATCTGCTCGTGCAACTGCAAAATTAGCTTATCATTTAATTCATAACTACCCAGAAATAGTAGAAACGGCTACGATTCCAACAAAGGATTTCCAAACTGGCCCAGATACGTTTGAGACTATGGAAAATTGGAACTGGATGGTTTCAGGAATTAAACCAGATTTAGAGCGTTTTGCTTATGATGGAATTGAAGGTTTAAAGACAGGTTCAACGAATACAGCTGGTGCAGCATTTACTGGAGTTGCTAAAAGAGGCGACTTACGTCTAATAGCTGTTGTAATGAGAACTCCTACAAGGGAAGCAAGATTTGTAGAGACAGCAAAGTTATTTGATTACGGTTTTAATCGATTTAGCCAAGTAGAGGTTTTCAGTGAGGGTTTTGTCCCTGAGGGTGAAGATTTAATCCCTGTAGTTGGCGGTAAGGATAGAGAGGTTGGTGTTACGACTACGGCTCCCCTTAAATCAGTAGTAAGAACTGGTGAGGAAGAGAACTATTCTAGTCAATTAGTACTTGATCAAAGTCAACTTGATGAAGAAGGTAGATTGCAAGCTCCATTTGATGCAGGTCATAAAGTAGGGACTCTTGAACTTGTTTACGATGGTGAAGATGCGGAAGAATTCCTATACTCTAATCAAGGTGATGCTGTTGACGTCGTAACAAGTTCAGCTGTCGAGAAAGCTGGATGGTTCTCTATGACGATGAGAGCGGTTGGTGGATTTTTCTCTGGTATATGGACTGGCGTTGTTGACACAGTAAAGGGTTGGTTTTAGTTTTAATAAAATATTTTATAAATAGCTTTTCAGGGGGCGTCTTAAAAGGTCAAAAATAGATCTCTTAAGACGCCCTTTTTTAGTTGCTCCAATATAGTTTAATTACTTTTTTGCTTATGTTTATTGTGTAGAATAGTGACAGGACAAAAAGGGGAAATTGAATTTAAATCAAAAAATAGATTGCGCCTCTTTTAGAAAGAATACTTTATTTTGCTTATTCAAATGTTGTACTATAAACACGGAATAAGACTTCAAATCACAGAACGGCGTAATTCATTCACTGATAATAAGAAAAAAGGGAAAATTCGACCTTTTTTCTTATTATCTTTATGCGGAAATGCCATTTATAAGGTATACTATTAAAGGATGAGCAAACGCTAGAAGCATGTATAGGAGGAAATTAGAAATGAGTCAAACAGGAACAGACAGAGTTAAACGTGGTATGGCAGAAATGCAAAAGGGTGGCGTCATTATGGACGTTATTAACGCTGAACAAGCGAAGATTGCTGAAGCAGCAGGTGCGGTAGCAGTCATGGCATTAGAGCGTGTTCCTGCAGATATTCGTGCAGCGGGTGGCGTAGCGCGTATGGCGGACCCTACAATCGTTGAAGAAGTATTAAATGCGGTATCTATTCCAGTCATGGCAAAAGCACGTATCGGTCATATTGTTGAGGCTCGTGTATTAGAAGCTATGGGTGTTGATTACATTGATGAAAGTGAAGTACTTACACCAGCTGATGAAGTATTTCATTTATACAAGCGTGACTTTACAGTACCATTTGTATGTGGAGCACGTGACCTAGGCGAAGCTTCTCGTCGTATCGGTGAAGGTGCATCGATGATCCGTACAAAAGGAGAGCCTGGAACCGGTAATATCGTTGAAGCTGTACGTCATATGCGTATGATTCAAGGTCAAATTAACAAGGTGAAGCAAATGTCTACAGACGAGTTAATGACAGAGGCAAAGAACCTTGGAGCGTCATTTGATCTTTTATTACAAATTAAAGAAACGGGTAAACTACCAGTCGTTAACTTTGCAGCGGGCGGTGTTGCTACTCCGGCAGATGCTGCATTAATGATGCAGTTAGGCGCTGATGGTGTATTCGTAGGATCTGGTATCTTCAAATCGGACAACCCTGAGAAGTTTGCACGTGCAATCGTAGAAGCAACAACACACTACGAAGATTATGCACTTATTGCTGAGTTATCAAAAGGCCTTGGGACAGCAATGAAAGGGATTGAAATTTCTACTTTAAACCCTACTGAGCGTATGCAAGAGCGTGGCTGGTAAGAAGCATTATGGTTAAAATCGGTGTTTTAGCATTGCAAGGGGCTGTTAGAGAACATGTTAAGTGTTTAGAGGCTCCTAACACAGAAGTAGTTGTTGTAAAGAAGGTAGAGCAGTTAGCTGACCTTGATGGACTAGTCTTCCCTGGAGGGGAGAGCACAACAATGCGTCGCTTAATTGATTTGTACGGTTTCTTTGAGCCATTAAAGCAGTTTGCTGCTGAAGGCAAACCAATGTTTGGGACGTGTGCTGGGTTGATCTTAATGGCTGATCACATCGTTGGACAAGATTCAAGTCATTTAGCAATTATTGATATGAAAGTTCAACGAAATGCATTTGGTCGTCAACGTGAAAGTTTTGAGACAGATCTCCATGTGACAGGTGTAGGCGAAGATATTCGAGCTGTATTTATCAGAGCTCCTCTAATCTTGGAAGTTGGAGAAAATGTTGAAGTACTCTCTAAGTATAATGATGAGATTGTTGCGGCGAGACAAGGAAACTTTCTTGCTTGTTCCTTCCATCCTGAATTAACAGATGACCATCGATTCCACCAATATTTTGCATCAATTGTTGAAGAAGCAAAGGCAAGTAAAGCAAATTAATAGATGAATGCGTTGAAAAGGATTAGTACATACAATTCGTCATTTCAGAGAGCCGGTGGATGGTGAGAACCGGTATGAGGTTGTGTGGAATCCACCTTGGAGTAGAGCATCGAATTGATATTTTCTTTGAAGTGCTCTCGGTTTGCAGCCGTTACCTGCTAAAGTGGTATTGTCAGATGACATGCAACAAGGGTGGCAACGCGGGTGCTCTCGTCCCTTCTTCTTATTAGAAGGGGTGAGGGCTTTTTTTATTGTCTTAGTTTTTGGTAATATATGAATATGTAGATTAGAGGAGGATTTATCATGTTAGACATAAAACGATTACGTAAGGATTTTGATGATATCAAAGCGAGGCTAGCAACTCGAGGAGAAGACATATCTGGTTTAGATAAGTTTGAAGAGTTGGATGAAAAGCGTCGTACAATGATTGTGGAAGTAGAACAATTAAAGAGTAGACGCAATCAAGTTTCACAAGAGGTAGCCCAGTTAAAACGTGAAAAGAAAGATGCTGACCATTTAATTAAGGAAACAAAAGAAGTCTCCGATCAAATCAAAACACTAGATGACAAGCTTAGAGGAGTAGAAGCTGAGCTGGAGGGGATTTTACTTACGATTCCGAATGTGCCACATGAAAGTGTTCCAGTCGGTGATACTGAAGACGACAATGTGGAAGTTCGCAAATGGGGCGAAGTACGCTCATTTGGTTTTGACCCTAAGGCTCATTGGGATCTAGGAACTGACTTAGGCATTCTTGACTTTGAAAAAGCATCAAAGGTAACCGGAAGTCGTTTTGTCGTGTATAAGGGGCTAGGGGCACGTTTAGAGCGTGCACTCATTAACTTTATGATGGATTTACACCAAGAAGAACATGGTTATGAAGAAGTGTTACCTCCATACATGGTTAACCGGGCAAGCATGACAGGTACAGGTCAACTACCAAAGTTTGAAGAAGATGCATTCAAGATTCAAGATCAGGAATATTTCTTAATTCCAACAGCAGAAGTGCCAGTAACGAATTTACACCGTGATGAAATTGTAGCAGCTGATCAACTGCCAATTGCTTATACAGCTTATAGTGCTAATTTTCGTTCTGAAGCTGGTTCTGCGGGACGTGATACAAGAGGGTTAATTCGACAGCACCAGTTTAATAAAGTTGAACTAGTACGATTTGTAAAGCCTGAGAACTCTTATGAAGCACTAGAGCAACTAACAGGACATGCTGAAAAGATTCTTCAATTATTAGAGTTGCCGTACCGTGTATTAAGTATGTGTACAGCTGACCTTGGATTTACAGCAGCTAAGAAATACGATCTTGAAGTATGGATTCCAAGTAATAACTCTTATCGTGAAATTTCTTCTTGTAGTAACTTTGAAGATTTCCAAGCTCGTCGTGCGAACATTAAGTATCGTCCAGAGCCAAAGGCAAAACCAGAATTCGTTCATACCTTAAATGGTTCTGGGCTTGCAGTTGGCCGTACAGTCGCAGCTATTCTTGAAAATTATCAAGAAGAAGACGGTTCTGTTGTTATTCCTAAAGTACTACGACCTTACATGAGAAACGTTGAAAGAATCACAGTAAAATAAAAAGAAGCAACTGACTGCACATGCATGCAGTCGGTTGCTTTTTTATTAATAATTAGGTTTGCGTTTTCCTGATTCAATTTCGTCCATGTAGTGACAAGCAGCCATGTGACCTTCTTTCATATAATTCTCTGCTTTTAACTCAGGAGTATCTGTCTTACATAAATCTGTCGCAAAAGGACAGCGTGTATGGAAACGACAACCTTGAGGGGGATTAATGGGCGAAGGAACATCTCCCTTTAAGATAATACGATCTTTCTTTTTATTTGGATCTGGAACAGGAATAGCAGATAAAAGAGCCTTTGTATAAGGATGTTGCGGGTTATCAAATACAGACGTTTTATCACCAATTTCAACAATTCTACCTAGGTACATTACAATCACACGATCAGAGATATGGCGAACAACGCCTAAATCATGAGAGATAAATAGATACGTTAGTTGAAATTCCTTTTGTAACTTTTTCAGCAAGTTAATTACTTGAGCTTGAATCGAAACATCTAGCGCTGATACAGCCTCGTCACAGATGATTAATTTTGGGTCAACAGATAATGCACGAGCAATCCCAATACGCTGACGTTGACCACCACTGAACTCATGTGGGAAACGATCCGCCTGGTGTGGACCGAGACCAACTGTTTCCATTAACTCACGAATCTTCTCGCCACGCTTTTCACGTGGTACGACATTTTGTATTTCCATTGCTTCTTCTAGTACTTGTCTAACTGTTTGACGAGGATTAATCGATGCATAAGGATCTTGGAAAATGATCTGTAAATCTTTTCTTTTCTTACGCATTTGTCCTTTGTTCAGTGATAATAAATCTTCACCGTCAAAAACGACTTCACCAGATGTCGGTTCATCTAGACGAAGGATCGCACGTCCTGTTGTAGACTTCCCACAACCAGACTCCCCTACAATACTAACTGTTTCACCTTCATAAATGGTAAACGTTACTCCATCGACAGCTTTTACGTGATTGACTGTACGTCCGAGCATTCCACCTTTAATTGGGAAATATTGTTTTAGATCATTAACTTTCAGTAGTTCTTTTTTCATACACGTTCACCTCCGGATTGCCATCCCACTCCTCAGAGTAGATCCAACAGCGAATTTGATTGCCATTTTCATCTTCTTCAAGACCAGGCAAACGCTCTACACAAATATCACTAGCATGCGGGCATCTTGGTGCAAAACGACAGCCTATTGGCATATCTGCAGGACTTGGTACAGACCCTTTAATAACGGTTAGTTCTTCTTCTTCTAAATCAATATCGTGACGTGGCAATGAATTTAATAAACCAACTGTATAAGGGTGACGTGGATTACGGAACAATTCATCCACTGTCGCGTATTCAACAACTTTCCCACAATACATAACCGCAACATAATCACATGTTTCAGCAACCACACCTAGATCATGCGTAATCATAATAATCGACATTCCTAAACGACTTTGGAGATCTTTCATTAATTCAAGAATTTGAGCTTGAATCGTAACATCTAAAGCTGTTGTTGGTTCATCGGCAATTAATAACTCTGGGTTACAAGCCAATGCCATTGCAATCATAACACGTTGGCGCATTCCACCAGATAACTCGTGTGGATATTGATGAACACGCTGTTCTGGTGAAGGAATTCCAACTAATTTCAACATTTCAATAGAACGTTCAATTGATTGTTTTTTATTTAACTTTTCATGAATTTGAAAAGCCTCTCCGATTTGTTGTCCAACAGTATAAACAGGATTTAGTGAAGTCATTGGCTCCTGAAAAATCATTGAAATTTCGTTTCCACGGATCTTTCTCATTTCAGCTTCAGACTTCTCTAGTAAATTTGTACCTTTAAACAGAACTTCGCCGCCAACAACTTTCCCTGGGTTCTGAATAAGTCTAAGGATGGAAAGTGATGTTATACTTTTCCCTGAACCAGACTCACCCACGACTCCAAGTGTTTTTCCCTTTGGTACTGAGAAATTCACACCGTCGACAGCTTTAACTTCAAAGTTCTCCGTGAAAAAGGACGTTCGAAGGTCACGGACTTCAAGAATGGTTTCTGTCACAGGATTCACACCTTTCTAATGTCTATAATCTATTTACAGAACGATTAATTTAAGTCAATTCGCTTGTTTAAGAATCTATATGCGATGTCCACAAGTAAGTTAACAAATACGAATAGTAATGAGAAGACAAGTACAGTCCCTTGAACAATAGGGAAGTCACGTGCACGGATGGCATCAATAATTAAACGTCCCATACCGTTAATAGCGAATACTGTCTCTGTTAATACTGCTCCACCTAATAGTCCTCCAAATTGAAGACCAACGACTGTAACAACAGGAATTAAAGCATTTTTTAAAGCATGACGATAAATAACGACACGTTCTTTTACCCCTTTGGCACGAGCAGTACGAATATAATCTTGACCAATAACTTCAAGCATACTTGAACGAGTCATACGTGCAATGATCGCAGCACCTGCAGTACCGAGCGTAATAACTGGTAAAACGATTTGTTGCCATGAACCCCAACCTGACGCTGAGAACCAACCAGTATTAATTGGACCAATATCAAACCCTATAGCGAACCATTGGATGAGCATTAACCCTAACCAGAAGTTGGGCATCGATAAGCCGAATAACGCAATAATCATAATGACAACATCTGTTAACGTGTAGTGTTTTGTTGCGGAAATAATACCTGCAATTAAACCGATGAATACACTTAAAATAGTACTATATATAGCTAACTCCATTGTCACCCAGAAACGACCAGAGATTTCCGAAGTAACAGAACGACCGCTTCGAATGGAATTTCCTAAATCACCTTGGATGGCATTCGTTACATATGTTGTATACTGAACAGGCATTGGTTCATTAAGACCAAGGCGTTCACGCATTTGTTCAACCTGAGCAGGTGATGCACTCTCCCCTGCCATGATTTGAGCTGGGTCACCAGGGATGAGGTGCATTAAACCAAACGTAAGAATGGTTACACCAATTAATACGGGTATCGTCTGAATCAGACGACGAACGATAAAAGTAAACATTGTCTTTGCACCTCTTTCTAGTTTTTCATTTTAGGATCTAACGCATCGCGCAAGCCATCACCAAAAATATTGAAGGCAAGTACGACAATTACAATTGCAACACCCGGGAAGAAAGCAACATGTGGTGCATCCCACATATAATTTCGTCCATCCGATAACATTGCTCCCCATTCTGGTGTAGGTGGTTGCGCACCCATTCCTAAGAATGAAAGTCCACTAGCAGTTAAAATTGATGTAGCAATGCTTAATGTGGCTTGTACGATAAGAGGAGAAGTGACATTAGGTAGTACATGCTTGAAAATAATTCGTGCATCACTAGCACCTAAAGACCTTACAGCGTCAATATATTCCAATTTTCTGACGGCTAATGTAGAACCACGTACAATTCGAGCAAAGACAGGAATTGAGAAAATACCGACTGCGATAATAACGTTTGTTAAGCTTCCTCCAAGGACACTAACGATTGCTAATGCTAGTAAGATTCCAGGGAAAGCAAGAAGAACATCCATGACACGCATGATAAAGGCATCCAACTTACCTCCATAATAACCAGAAACAACTCCTAGGAAAATTCCGACAATAGCACCAATAACAACTGAAAAGAAGCCTACATATAAAGTAATTGACATACCATGAATGATCCGAGTGAAAATATCACGGCCATGATGATCAGTTCCGAACCAGTGTTCTGCCGAAGGACTAGCTAGTTTATTTACGTGATTTTGAACATTTGGTTCATATGGTGTGAAATACGGTCCAATGATAGCTACTAAGATAAAGAATAAAATGAGAAAGCCACCAACCATTGCCGCTTTGTTTTTGCGTAATTTCTTGTAGAAACTCTTCCATCTCTCGACAGTTGGATTAGGAGGAGGGTTTGAAGTTACAGCATTATTCATTGATTGTTCGCTCATAACTTACATCCTTTCTTAATGGTTTAGTTTATATAATTTACATCGTCCAAAAACCAGCCAAAATTCGACGAGATAAATTACTATTTTACAAATTTTTATTATAACATGCTGAGCGGTATTTACAATGTATTTATTATTTTGAGAATATAATTATAAATCATACAAGGATCGACGTTTTATTCATTTAAACGACTAAAACCTTTAAAGAGGAAGTCTTTTTTGACATTTAAGAGTATAAAGATAACTTTTCTAACAAAATATTTTTTGAAAATTTACACTTGTATTCTTTTTCTTGTTACGATATATTTATTATTAGTTTTTAAAATAAAAAATTACATAGGGGGTCTTTTTTGATGAAAATGTCAAAAAATTCATTTTTCTTATTGGTACTTGCGCTTGTGATGAGCTTGTTTATCGCAGCATGTGCAAGTGAGCCTGATGCGACGCCTGCTCCTGCGGAAGGAGAAGACGGTGAAGCAGCAACTGAAGGTCAAGCTGGCGGAGACTTAGTCATTGCTCAACTTTCGGATGCAGTTGCAATTGATCCACATGGTTCAAACGATACACCTTCAAGTAATGTTGCGTATAACATTTACGAAGCTTTATTGAAGCATGATGAAAACATGGAGCTTCAACCAGGGCTTGCTACAGAATGGGACGCAATTGACGATACGACTTGGGAGTTTAAACTTCGCGAAGGCGTTAAGTTCCACGATGACTCTGATTTTAATGCTGAAGTTGTAAAAGCAAACATTGAGCGTGTTCTAGATCCTGAAATTGCATCTCCACGTCAATTCTTATATAACATGATTACAGAAGTTGAAGTAGTAGATGAATATACTGTTCAAATTACTACTGAGTATCCTTTCTCGCCACTTCCTGCTCACTTAGCACATAATGGCGGTGGAATGATTTCTAAAGAATTAATTGAAGCTGATTATGCTGCAATGGAAGAAGGAGCTTCTCCAGGAAGCAAGATCAGTGAAAATCCTATTGGAACTGGTTATTTCAAATTTGAAAGCTGGTCTCCAGGAAATGAAATCAAATTAGTGAAAAACGATGACTATTGGGGCGAAGGTGCAAAGTTAGACTCTGTAACTTTTAAAGTTGTTCCAGAAGATCTTACTCGTGTAGCTGAGTTAAGATCAGGTGATTCTCATATCTCTGATCCATTAAGCCCGTCTGATGTTTCTCAAATTGAAGGTACTGATGGAGTTCACGTAACTCGTCAACCAAGTGTCTCTTTATCTTATATTGGCTTTAACAACCAAAAAGAACCTTTTGATGATCCAAAAGTTCGTCAAGCTATGTCAAAAGCTATTAATAAAGAAGGAATTATCTCTGGTATCTATGATGGCGCTGGTATTCCAGCAATTGGTCCGTTAGCTCCAGATGTATTTGGATTTGATGAGAGTGTATCTGGTCTTGAGTATGATCCAGAAGCAGCGAAGGAGTTATTAGCTGAAGCTGGTTATGAAAATGGTTTTTCTACAACGCTATGGACAAACGATAACCGTGAGCGTATTGATGCGGCTACTTTCGTTCAAGCAGAGTTAGAAAAGATTGGTATCGATGTTTCGATTGAAGTTGTTGAGTGGGGTGCTTACTTAGAGCAAACTGCTAAAGGTGAGCATGATATGTTCGTACTTGGTTGGTCTACTGTTACTGGTGATGCTGACTATGGTATGTATGCATTATTCCATTCTTCTCAACATGGTGAAGCGGGTAACCGTACTTTTACTGATAACGAGCAGTTAGACTCTGTATTAACTGAAGCTCGTCAAAATCCGGATCCGGATGAGCGTTTAGCTCTATACAAAGAAGCACAAGAGATTTTAGTTGAAGAAGCACCAATGCTTTACATCCACCATCAAGAGTATTTATTGGGTGTGAGTGATAAAGTTCAAGGTTTATGGCAGCATCCAACTCAAATTCTTATGCTTAAAGATGTAACAATAGAGCAATAAGAAAATAGACGCCTTACTCATTGAGTAAGGCGTCTATTTAATAGTAGAAACTAGTACCTTAAACGAAAGTGTTTGTGATTTTGTCAAAAATACTTGTCTATTTTAATGTTTGTAGTATATAATAATCTTCATCAGCTTACGGAGGAATACCCAAGTCCGGCTGAAGGGATCGGTCTTGAAAACCGACAGGCGGGTTAAACCGCGCGGGGGTTCGAATCCCTCTTCCTCCGCCATACATAAAATGTTACACTACCAGTTAAGGTAGTGTTTTTTATTTTATATCTTTTCTTAGTAATGGAGTGAGTAGTTTGGAAGAGCATATTAAGTGGATGGAGTTGGCCTTACAAGAAGCGCAAAAAGCAGAGGAAATTGGAGAAGTACCAATTGGTGCTATCCTAGTGAGAGATGGTGAGGTTATTGCAGCAGCTCACAATCGGAGAGAGGTTGACCAACAATCGTTAGCGCATGCTGAACTAACTGTGATAAAAGAGGCTTGTGAGAAATTACAAAATTGGAGACTGCTTGGCTGTACGTTATACGTTACACTAGAACCTTGCCCGATGTGTGCAGGAGCGATTGTTCAATCGAGAATTGAAACCGTCGTTTATGGTGCTCAGGACCCTAAGGCAGGTTGTGCAGGTACATTGATGAATCTATTAGGTGAGCCACGGTTTAATCACCAATCAACTGTTATCCCAGGTGTGTTAGAGGAAGAGTGTAGTTCAATCTTAACGAAATTCTTTCGATTGTTACGACAAAGAAAAAAACAAGCTAAGTTAAATTGAAACAACTTCCATCTTGTTAAGGTTGCATTTTTAAGACAAACCCTCTATACTAAGAAATGCATCAGTAATGATGCTTAAACATTGTTATTCAATTTGCCGTGCTAAGCGGGGAGGTAGCGGTGCCCTGTACTCGCAATCCGCTGTAGCGAGGCCGAATTCCCTCTCTAGGTTTTGTCACCGCGGGGTCTGACCTAAGTAAGTGGTGTTGACGCTTGGGTTCCACGCAACGGAAACCCACGAACCCTGTCAGGTCCGGAAGGAAGCAGCAGTAAGTGGCCCCTTCCGTGTGCCGTGGAGTCGCCTGAGCCGAGCTAACTGCTTAGGTAACGCCCGTGGTGGCATTATCGACAGAGGGTGCACGGTATCAATTTATATAAAAAGACAACTACAGTCATGTAGTTGTCTTTTTTATTATGTGAAAAAATAGCGCAGTCTTTGAAATTAAATGGTGAAACGGTATAATGAATTGAAGAGTCAAGAGGGGAGGCGAGTGTTATGGGTTATCAAGCGCTATATCGTGTATGGAGACCGCAGCAACTTAAAGATGTTGTGGGACAGGAGCATATAACGAAAACATTACAAAACGCTCTATTACAAGAAAAACTATCTCATGCATATTTGTTTTCTGGCCCAAGAGGTACAGGTAAGACAAGTGCAGCCAAAATTATTGCTAAAGCGATAAATTGTGAACATGCTCCTGTTGCAGAGCCTTGTAATGAGTGTTCGGCTTGCCGTGGGATTACATCAGGTTCAATTGTTGATGTAATGGAAATCGATGCGGCCTCTAACAATGGTGTAGATGAAATACGTGACATTCGCGATAAAGTTAAATTTGCACCGAGTGAAGTTCGCTATAAAGTTTATATTATAGATGAAGTACATATGCTATCGACGGGCGCTTTTAATGCTTTGTTAAAAACATTAGAGGAACCACCGGGACATGTACTGTTTATATTAGCTACAACAGAGCCGCATAAGATTCCTTTAACGATCATTTCTCGCTGTCAACGCTTTGATTTTAAACGAATAACGAATCAAGCAATTGTTTCAAGAGTTAAGCACATTTTAGCTCATGATCAAGTTGAAGCAGATGACGAGGCGCTGGCGATGATAGCTAGGGCTGCTGAAGGTGGGATGCGTGATGCTTTAAGTTTATTAGATCAGGCAATCTCTTTTGCGGATGAGAAGTTGTTGTTAGAAGATGTTCTAGCGGTTACCGGTGCTGTTTCACAGAGGATGTTAACTGATGTTGTTCTCTCTATAAAAGAAGGTAATACTGTAGCTGTGCTAGAGAGGTTAAATGAACTATTACAAGAAGGGAAGGATCCACTACGATTTATAGAGGATTTAATCTATTATTTTAGAGATGTACTTCTATATAAAAACGCTCCAAAAGCTGAAGATTTACTAGAGCGCGCCAAAGTGGATGAAGAGTTTAGGTTGCTTACGACGGAACTAGATTCAATTTGGTTATACACCACAATCGAATCGCTTAATGTGAGTCAGCAGGAAATGAAATGGTCTGCTCACCCAAAAATTTTCCTGGAATTAGCCTTAATAAAGTTAGTTAATCAAAAAGTGACCGTTCAACAAAGTGTTGATGGTTCAACTGCGTCTTCTACCGAAGTTGAACAGTTAAGAGAAAAGATTGTCTTGTTAGAGCGACAGATGCAAAAGGCACAAGCTGGAGCAAACCTAGGTGCAAATGGATCGGAACAAACTCAATCTAGTCAGAAGAGAGCAAAAAAAATACCGGCTCAGGCGAGGGTTTCTACAGCTCAAGTGAAAGAAACGTTAAAACATGCTGATAAAAGGTATTTGCAAGCTGTCACGTCAAGGTGGGGCGATGTCATGGAACGTGTCAAGGTACAAAGTGTACCTGCGCATGCTTGGTTAAGTGATTCTAAGCCGGTAGCGTCGTCTGACTCGACTATTGTTTTAGCGTTTCAAAATGAGATGCATCGTGATATGATGGATACGAAGTTTCGTGCAGTACTTGAAGGCATTCTCCAAGATATATTGTCAGGGCAAACTAATTTTGTTACACTCCTTCATCAACACTGGGAAAAGGTGAAGGAAGAGTATGTTTCTGATCAAAAAGGTACAACAACTGAATCGAGGGATGACCTCGTCGATGAAGCAGTTAAGTTGGTTGGGGAAGATCTTATAGAGGTTATTGATAATTAATAATAGGGAGGAATAATAAAATGAAAAACATGGGTAATATGATGAAACAAATGCAAAAAATGCAAAAACAAATGCTTAAAGCTCAAGAAGAACTAAAAGAGAAGACTGTTGAAGCTACAGCAGGTGGAGGTATGGTTACTGTTGTGGCAAGTGGAGACAAACGTATTGTAGACATTAAAATTTCAGAGGATGTTGTAGATCCAGATGATGTCGAAATGTTGCAAGACTTAATATTAGCTGCGACAAACGAAGCGCTAAAACAAGTGGATGAACTAGTTGAAAAAGATATGGGCAAATTTACAAAAGGAATGAACATCCCTGGAATGTTCTAGGAGGAGTTTATTTTGCAATATCCTGAACCGATAGCGAAATTAATAGAGGGTTTCACAAAGTTGCCAGGTATCGGGCCAAAGACGGCAAGTCGCCTGGCTTTTTTTGTTTTAAATATGAAAGAAGACGATGTATTGGACTTTGCAAAAGCGCTAGTGAATGCAAAAAGAAATTTAACGTACTGTTCTATTTGTCATAATATTACTGATACAGATCCTTGTCGCATATGTGAAGATAAACATCGAGATAAAGCGGTTGTATGTGTTGTTCAAGAAGCGAAAGATGTGATTGCGATGGAAAAAATGAAAGAGTATCGTGGTGATTATCACGTACTCCATGGTGCTATTTCTCCTATGGATGGAATTGGGCCTGAGGATATTAAAATTCCAGAACTTCTAAAGCGACTTCAAGACGATACTATTCAAGAAGTGATTATAGCAACGAACCCTACTATAGAGGGAGAAGCGACGGCGATGTATATTTCGAGATTGGTTAAACCAACGGGAATTAAAGTTACTCGTATCGCTCATGGACTCCCGGTTGGTGGAGATTTAGAATATGCGGACGAAGTCACTCTTTCAAGGGCAATAGAAGGTCGTAGAGAATTGTAAGGATCTTCTGATCACTGGAAGAAGGGATGAGAAGGTGGGATTTTGTGTTATTCCGGAAGAAGCATAAACTTCGCAAGTCAGAGAATTTACGTCTGTTTGAGCAAGTTGAAAAGCATAAAATTCAAATTGATAGCGAAAAACAATTAATTAATAGAAGTATTGATCCATCTGATGATGTGTTGATTCGTGCGAAAGTAACCGAAGCTATTTATTCCTTTTTATTACGAGAAGCAAGGGAGAGACAAGCTAGCAAGGACAAACTACGTTGAGTAGTTTGTTCTTTTTTTTATCTATAAGCATATCTTACTAATAAGACAAGCATATGAGGTGATGGAATGGATCCAGTCGTTCTACTGTCAATTTTAGCTGGTTTAGTTTTGATTTTATTAGTTGTTGGTGCTCCGATGAAACCGGTGCGATTTTTAGGAAATGTTGCCGTGAAGTTTGTTATTGGAGCGTTAATGTTGTTTTTTGTTAATGCTTTTGGAAACTTCATTGATTTTCATATTCCAATTAATCCTGCTACCGCAGCAATATCAGGTATATTAGGAGTACCTGGTGTTATTCTTTTGATTTTAGTAAAACAATTCATTATTTAATGAGAGAGGCTTTGAACAGCTCTAGTTCAAGGCCTTAAATATTAAGTGTTATTTTTTTAAATTAAACAGTTGCATAAATTTTTTATACATGGTATATTATTTCTTGTCGCCAAAACAGTTTGTTTTGAAATACAACTTTTGAAACGTGAAAAAAGTTGTTGACTTACTCAGAGGGTTTTGGTAGAATAATAAAGTCGCCATTGAGCGATCGACAGTTCTTTGAAAACTGAACAAAAGCCAAGCGAAAGAGATACATGATATCTCGTCAATTTTAAGTGATTTTGTAAAATCACAATGAAGTATCGTTAGCGATACGATTTGAGCACAAATCAAACACTTTTATGGAGAGTTTGATCCTGGCTCAGGACGAACGCTGGCGGCGTGCCTAATACATGCAAGTCGAGCGGACTGATTAAGAGCTTGCTCTTATGACGTTAGCGGCGGACGGGTGAGTAACACGTGGGCAACCTGCCCTGTAGACTGGGATAACATCGAGAAATCGGTGCTAATACCGGATAACATCTGAGACCTCATGGTCTTAGACTAAAAGATGGCTCCGGCTATCACTACAGGATGGGCCCGCGGCGCATTAGCTAGTTGGTAAGGTAATGGCTTACCAAGGCGACGATGCGTAGCCGACCTGAGAGGGTGATCGGCCACACTGGGACTGAGACACGGCCCAGACTCCTACGGGAGGCAGCAGTAGGGAATCTTCCGCAATGGACGAAAGTCTGACGGAGCAACGCCGCGTGAGTGATGAAGGATTTCGGTTCGTAAAGCTCTGTTGTTAGGGAAGAACAAGTATCGTTCGAATAGGGCGGTACCTTGACGGTACCTAACCAGAAAGCCACGGCTAACTACGTGCCAGCAGCCGCGGTAATACGTAGGTGGCAAGCGTTGTCCGGAATTATTGGGCGTAAAGCGCGCGCAGGCGGTCTTTTAAGTCTGATGTGAAAGCCCACGGCTCAACCGTGGAGGGTCATTGGAAACTGGGAGACTTGAGTACAGAAGAGGAGAGTGGAATTCCACGTGTAGCGGTGAAATGCGTAGATATGTGGAGGAACACCAGTGGCGAAGGCGACTCTCTGGTCTGTAACTGACGCTGAGGCGCGAAAGCGTGGGGAGCAAACAGGATTAGATACCCTGGTAGTCCACGCCGTAAACGATGAGTGCTAGGTGTTAGGGGTTTCGATGCCCTTAGTGCCGAAGTTAACACATTAAGCACTCCGCCTGGGGAGTACGACCGCAAGGTTGAAACTCAAAGGAATTGACGGGGGCCCGCACAAGCAGTGGAGCATGTGGTTTAATTCGAAGCAACGCGAAGAACCTTACCAGGTCTTGACATCCTTTGACCACCCTAGAGATAGGGCTTTCCCCTTCGGGGGACAAAGTGACAGGTGGTGCATGGTTGTCGTCAGCTCGTGTCGTGAGATGTTGGGTTAAGTCCCGCAACGAGCGCAACCCTTGATCTTAGTTGCCAGCATTTAGTTGGGCACTCTAAGGTGACTGCCGGTGACAAACCGGAGGAAGGTGGGGATGACGTCAAATCATCATGCCCCTTATGACCTGGGCTACACACGTGCTACAATGGATGGTACAAAGAGCAGCAAAACCGCGAGGTCGAGCCAATCTCATAAAGCCATTCTCAGTTCGGATTGTAGGCTGCAACTCGCCTACATGAAGCCGGAATTGCTAGTAATCGCGGATCAGCATGCCGCGGTGAATACGTTCCCGGGCCTTGTACACACCGCCCGTCACACCACGAGAGTTTGTAACACCCGAAGTCGGTGGAGTAACCCTTTTGGGAGCTAGCCGCCTAAGGTGGGACAGATGATTGGGGTGAAGTCGTAACAAGGTAGCCGTATCGGAAGGTGCGGCTGGATCACCTCCTTTCTATGGAGTAATACTCTAGTCGATGTATGGTTTTAGAACCATATAACGCTTTGGTCTTTTGTTCAGTTTTGAAGGAACTCCCTTCAATTAATAGAAACTAACTTTGTAAGAAAAAAGTTAGTGACTGTGGTTCTTTGAAAACTAGATAATGCAATAGAAACAATGTTAGTTTTATCGGTATCTTATTTATAAGAGAAGATCAAACGAGCATGTCAAGAATTCAAAAACGACTTTTTCAAAATAGATCGTTTTTGGCAAAGAGCTTCGAGTAGTTCGAGGAAGCGAGTGGTCGAAAGAATGGAACGTACACCCGTACGTGACATGACTGAGATCCACGAAGCTGACGAAGAAATGCGAAGAAGATCTGCAGCCAAAATGGTTAAGTTAGAAAGGGCGCACGGTGGATGCCTTGGCACTAGGAGCCTAAGAAGGACGCGACGAACGGCGAAACGCCTCGGGGAGCTGTAAGTAAGCTTTGATCCGAGGATATCCGAATGGGGGAACCCACCATCCGTAATGGGATGGTACCCATACCTGAATACATAGGGTATGAGGAGGCAGACCTGGGGAACTGAAACATCTAAGTACCCAGAGGAAGAGAAAGCAAATGCGATTTCCCAAGTAGCGGCGAGCGAAACGGAAACAGCCCAAACCAAGAGGCTTGCCTCTTGGGGTTGTAGGACGTCTCATACGGAGTTACAAAAGACGAGCATAGGTGAAGCGATCTGGAAAGATCCGCAGTATAAGGTAACAGCCCTGTAGCCGAAATGCCCGTCTCTCCGAGACGTATCCTGAGTACGGCGGGACACGTGAAACCCCGTCGGAATCCGGGAGGACCATCTCCCAAGGCTAAATACTCCCTAGTGACCGATAGTGAACCAGTACCGTGAGGGAAAGGTGAAAAGCACCCCGGAAGGGGAGTGAAAGAGATCCTGAAACCGTGTGCCTACAACTAGTTGGAGCCCATTTACGGGTGACAGCGTGCCTTTTGTAGAATGAACCGGCGAGTTACGATCCCGTGCAAGGTTAAGCTGAATAGGCGGAGCCGCAGCGAAAGCGAGTCTGAATAGGGCGCAGTGGGTAATGAATACATTACCCTAGTACGTGGTCGTAGACCCGAAACCGTGTGATCTACCCATGTCCAGGGTGAAGTTCAGGTAACACTGAATGGAGGCCCGAACCCACGCACGTTGAAAAGTGCGGGGATGAGGTGTGGGTAGGGGTGAAATGCCAATCGAACTCGGAAATAGCTGGTTCTCCCCGAAATAGCTTTAGGGCTAGCCTCGAGGGAAGAGTATTGGAGGTAGAGCACTGATTGGACTAGGGGTCCCCACAGGATTACCGAATTCAGTCAAACTCCGAATGCCAAATACTTATCCTCGGGAGTCAGACTGCGAGTGCTAAGATCCGTAGTCAAGAGGGAAACAGCCCAGACCATCAGCTAAGGTCCCAAAGTATACGTTAAGTGGAAAAGGATGTGGAGTTGCCCAGACAACCAGGATGTTGGCTTAGAAGCAGCCACCATTTAAAGAGTGCGTAATAGCTCACTGGTCGAGTGACTCTGCGCCGAAAATGTACCGGGGCTAAACGTATCACCGAAGCTATGGATTGACACCTTCTGGTGTCAGTGGTAGGGGAGCGTTCTAAGTGCAGCGAAGTCAGACCGAGAGGACTGGTGGAGCGCTTAGAAGTGAGAATGCCGGTATGAGTAGCGAAAAGAGGGGTGAGAATCCCCTCCGTCGAAAGCCCAAGGTTTCCTGAGGAAGGCTCGTCCGCTCAGGGTCAGTCGGGACCTAAGCCGAGGCCGAAAGGCGTAGGCGATGGACAACAGGTTGAAATTCCTGTACCACCTCCTCACCGTTTGAGCAATGGGGGACGCAGAAAGGTAGGGTAAGCGCGCTGATGGATATGCGCGTCCAAGCAGTTAGGCTGGAAAGTAGGCAAATCCGCTTTCCATAAAGGCTGAGCTGTGATGGCGAGGGAAAAATTAGTACCGAAGTTCCTGATCCTACACTGCCTAGAAAATCCTCTAGCGAGGTGAGAGGTGCCCGTACCGCAAACCGACACAGGTAGGCGAGAAGAGAATTCTAAGACGCTCGGGAGAACTCTCGTTAAGGAACTCGGCAAAATGACCCCGTAACTTCGGGAGAAGGGGTGCTCTATTAGGGTGCAAGCCCGAGAGAGCCGCAGTGAAAAGATCCAAGCGACTGTTTAGCAAAAACACAGGTCTCTGCGAAGCCGCAAGGCGAAGTATAGGGGCTGACACCTGCCCGGTGCTGGAAGGTTAAGAGGAGGGGTTATCCCTTACGGGAGAAGCTCTGAATTGAAGCCCCAGTAAACGGCGGCCGTAACTATAACGGTCCTAAGGTAGCGAAATTCCTTGTCGGGTAAGTTCCGACCCGCACGAATGGTGTAACGATTTGGATACTGTCTCAACGAGAGACCCGGTGAAATTATAGTACCTGTGAAGATGCAGGTTACCCGCGACAGGACGGAAAGACCCCATGGAGCTTTACTGTAGCTTGATATTGGATGTTGGTACAGTTTGTACAGGATAGGTAGGAGCCTTGGAAGCGTGAGCGCCAGCTTACGTGGAGGCGTCGGTGGGATACTACCCTGACTGTGCTGACATTCTAACCTCGAGCCGTGATCCGGTTCAGGGACAGTGTCAGGTGGGCAGTTTGACTGGGGCGGTCGCCTCCTAAACAGTAACGGAGGCGCCCAAAGGTTCCCTCAGAATGGTTGGAAATCATTCGTAGAGTGCAAAGGCAAAAGGGAGCTTGACTGCGAGACCTACAAGTCGAGCAGGGACGAAAGTCGGGCTTAGTGATCCGGTGGTTCCGCATGGAAGGGCCATCGCTCAACGGATAAAAGCTACCCTGGGGATAACAGGCTTATCTCCCCCAAGAGTCCACATCGACGGGGAGGTTTGGCACCTCGATGTCGGCTCATCGCATCCTGGGGCTGAAGTAGGTCCCAAGGGTTGGGCTGTTCGCCCATTAAAGCGGTACGCGAGCTGGGTTCAGAACGTCGTGAGACAGTTCGGTCCCTATCCGTCGCGGGCGTAGGAAATTTGAGAGGAGCTGTCCTTAGTACGAGAGGACCGGGATGGACACACCGCTGGTGTACCAGTTGTTCCGCCAGGAGCATAGCTGGGTAGCTACGTGTGGACGGGATAAGTGCTGAAAGCATCTAAGCATGAAGCCCCCTCAAGATGAGATTTCCCATGGAGTTAATCCAGTAAGACCCCTTAGAGATGATGAGGTTGATAGGTCTGGTGTGGAAGCGTGGCGACACGTGGAGCTGACAGATACTAATCGGTCGAGGACTTATCCAATATATTCTTGAGTTTCTATTACGCATTATCTAGTTTTGAGAGAACCATTCTCTTAAATAAGTCTGGTGGCGATAGCGAAGAGGTCACACCCGTTCCCATGCCGAACACGGTCGTTAAGCTCTTCTGCGCCGATGGTAGTTGGGGCTTCCCCCTGTGAGAGTAGGACGTTGCCAGGCAGATAAAAGACAATCCATTGGATTGTCTTTTTAAATATGCATATACATCATGCTCAAGGCGCAGAAGAGCTCTGTTTCGAAGAAACAGCACCTTCATCGAATAAGCCGATGGAACCATCGTGAGTATGCTTCAAAGAATATCTTTATGCCCCTGGTGATGGAGCACGTTTCTCTTCGTAATACAACGTAAAAAGCACCATGGAAGAGAAACATGGGCAATCCCCCGTAGAAGAGAAATGGCGAGCCAGGACCAAATAAAAAACATTCCGATGGATTGTTCTTTTTAATTGCATATAGACATTAACTGATAATAAAAAATACAAAAACGCTAACTAACCGGTAAGTTTTACTCAGTATTCAGTTGTACTTAGCTTAAGAATATAAAAGGGGAAAAGCACAACAAACGATGTAGAAGTTTATTGTTTTGCGCATTAAGCGTACTTGATAAAATGCTTGAACTTTCTGTTCGACGAGAAGATTGTTTATTGAAGGATAATGAGGGGAAATTATACATAAAAGGGAGGGGTCAAACGAATGATTATTCGTGAAAGAGCTTCTGAATTTGTTATGATTTCACAACATGATCATGCTTTCTTATCAGGGGAAATTGCTAAATATATTCAAAAGCGATTCTTTCTATCAGAAGAATACATTGAAGAGGTTTTATTAGCTGTGTTTGAACATGACCGTGGTTGGATTTCAATAGATGAGAAGCCGCTTTGGAGTGAAAGTGGCTTAGCGCCCGTTTCTTTTGCAGAATATCCTCACTTAGCTAAACTAACTGCTTACCAAAAAGGAGTTGATGAAGTAGAGGTTATCTCACTTTATGCAGCTTTATTATGTAGCCTTCATTACTGCTCATTTTTTACAAAGGCTACTGACGATGAGAGTCTTCATTTTGTTAAGCTAGAAAAGGAAAGGCAGTCGCGGATAAGGAAACAATTACAGGTCAATACACCCGTCATAAGACAGCATTTTCGTTTGTTACAATTTTGCGATGACTTTTCTTTGTATATTTGTTTAAATGAGCCAGGTATAAAAAGAGATGATGAACATCCTTGGTTCAAGAATGGCTTTATTAATAGTGGTTGGCTGAGTAACGGAGAAGATATAGTCGCAGAATGGATAGACAGCGAAAATGTAAAGTTGAGCTCTTTCCCTTTTATGAAGGAGTTTCAAGCGTCAATAGACTTTAAAACTGTTCCTAAAACGGGAATCCATAAATGGGGCATAAAAAAAGCATTTGAAAGTTGTTCAAAACAAAAGCAATTTATCCGGTTTTGTCGTTAGTCCTAAAACAATTGGAGGCGTTATTATGAATAAATGACTCCATCACCCGACAAAAAATATGAAAAACTGCAATAGGATAGGCACATAACTAAAATTCAAGAATAGATTAACAGTATAAGAGTGTATAAGGATCCTAATTCAGGCCGATAATGGAGTCAGGGGTGATGGAGATGCCGAAGACTAATATTATGAAGATGCGGCTGGAAAAAAGATGTGTCATTTGTGAAAAAAGAGCACAAGAGGGAATTATGATTGCAAGCTCACTTATTTGTTCTCCATGTGAAAAAGCAATTGTTCAAACTGAGGAAACCGATGAATTGTATAACAGGTATGTAGAAAAAATGAAGTCATTGTCTTCGCAATATATTTAATAAATACGAAAAGACCAAAGAGCTAGAAGTTCCATTAGCTCTTTGGTCTTTTTTGGTTATACAGTTTTTTTTGGATAGCCCACTCGATAATGGGCCAGGGCAAGAAATTCTTTAATGCAAGCAATCGCTTTACACCTTTACCAACTTGATAGCGGAACTTTGGTCGTTCGGCTGTACATATTTGTAAGATTACATGAATGACCTTTTGTGGGTCTTCTGCATCGTCAGCTGATCTATTGGCAGCTTGTCGGACATTTGATACAAACTGGTCATAATCTTCATTGTGATATGACGATTTTTGATTTAATGCTTTGGTCCAAATCTTCGTCTTAAATGAACCAGCTTCTATTAAACTAACATGAATGTTGAAAGGGAGTAACTCAAGTCGAAGAGACTCACTAAAGCCACTTAACGCAAATTTTGAGGTTACATAGGGTCCAAGGCCAGGAAAGCCAAATTGACCGCTAATACTGCCAATGTTAATAATTTTCCCTGCTCTTCGTTCTCTCATGAGGGGTAAGAAGGCTTTTGTCACAGCAATAACTCCAAATACGTTTGTTTCTAATTGTGCCTTCCACGTATTAACATCAATCTGTTCTGTCACACCACCAACGCTATACCCGGCATTATTAATTAAAATATCAATTTTCCCGAAGCGTTGTTTAATCGTATCCTCTAGCTTTTGAAGTTGGGTCTCATCAGTAACATCGAGCTGTATAGTAATGATGTTTTCAGTTATGTTTAACTGCTTTGCTTGGTGTATTAGTGCTGTTTTCTTAGTTAAATCCCTCATTGTGGCAATTACTAAATAACCACGTTTAGCGAGCTCTAATGTAGTTAAATAACCAAAGCCGCTACTTGAACCGGTGATAAGGACAATTTGTTTATCCATTACTTTTTCTCCTTTATAACAAGACTAAATCGTTCCTGTTATTTTAAAATGATCTTATTTTACAGTATCATGAATGTACGAACGAATTACAGGAGGAATGCTCATTGGACATGCCAATCATTGAGGCTTTACAAAAGCATAAAAAAAATAATCCTACTTCTTTACATGTACCTGGACATAAAAATGGACGTATCTTTCATCCGGCATTAGCTGCTGACTTTGAAAATATCCTGCCTTATGATCTTACAGAACTTGAAGGACTTGATGATTTACAGGCGCCAACAGGCATCATTATGCAGGCTCAACAAAAAGCTGCTCAATTATATAAGGCCCAAGAAACCTTCTTTTTAGTTGGAGGTACAACAGTAGGAAACTTGGCGATGGTTTATAGCTTGTTTGAGCCTGGTGATATTATATTGATTCAACGTAATAGTCATAAGTCAATTTTTAATGCAGTACAGGTTGCAGGTGTAACACCAGTTCTTTTATCACCTGAGTTTGATAGAGAGACCGGAATACCAATTGGTTTAGCACTTGAAACAATAATAGAGGCATTAGAAAAATATCCCGATGCGAAAGGTCTTGTGATAACGTATCCTAATTATTTTGGAGTTAGTTTAGACATGAAAACTGTTATTAGTGAGGCTAAACAGCATGGATTACTCGTATTAGCAGATGAAGCCCATGCGGCTCATTACTGTACAAGTGATTGTTTTCCACGGTCGACATTGGAACTTGGGGCAGACGTTGTAACGCAATCTGCCCATAAGATGCTTCCTGCTCTGACGATGAGTTCCTTTTTACATATTAGCGATAAACTAAATCAAGAAAGGCGGCATAGGATAAAGGAGGCGTTAGCAATCTTCCAATCAAGCAGCCCTTCTTATTTGCTTATGGCCTCACTTGATGGCGCTCGAGCTTATATTGAATCACTAGATGATTTAAAAATTAAAGAAATAATTGAAGGAGTCACACGGGTAAAGGCAGAATTAGCTAAAATCAAACAACTAAAAGTCGTGGAATGGGATGAGAGCTATCTTTTAGACCCATTAAAAGTTACAATAAGGACAACAACTAAGCTTTCAGGATTTGATTTGCAAAAGATCTTTTATCGACATCAACTTTATACAGAATTAGCAGATGATAAGCATGTCTTACTCGTTTTTGGTTTAGGTCATCATAACGTATCAAATGAAGCGCTCGAGCAATTGTCTCAAGAGCTCAGTTCTTATGAAGTACTGGAAGCACGTAGCTCAAAAAATGAAATAATTTGTTACAGGAAAAGCCAACAAATAAACGTTACTAGTAGAGAAATGTATTCTTTACCAAAGAAGCGGATTTCTTTAGAAAATGCAGTAGGGTTCATTGCAGCGGAAGCAATTATACCATATCCGCCGGGAATTCCTATCGTTGTACCAGGTGAAGAAATAGATGAAGCTATTATAATAGAAGTTAAAAAGCTAAAACAGGCAGGAGCAAGATTTCAGACTGAAAGAGAAGTAGTGGATGTTTTGGTTATTGATTCGGAGGATATTGATGAGTAAAGGATTATTTATTACGGTTGAAGGTGGAGAAGGAGCAGGAAAAACAACTGTTTTGGATCGTATTGAAGCAAAACTATTGGAAGAGGGCTTGGATGTTGTTCGGACACGTGAGCCGGGGGGAATAAAAATAGCTGAACAAATTCGCAATGTTATTTTAGATGTGACCCATACCGAAATGGATAGCCGAACGGAAGCATTATTATATGCTGCAGCTCGAAGACAGCATCTTGTTGAAAAGGTATTACCCGCGATAGATGCAGGTCAAATTGTTTTATGTGATCGTTTTATAGATAGCAGCTTAGCTTATCAAGGCTATGCACGCCAAATTGGGTTTGATGAAGTGAAGGCAATTAATGAATTTGCGATTGAAGGGTATTTGCCTGATTTGACGTTATTTTTTGATGTTGATCCAAAAGTAGGGCTGACTCGAATTGATTTAGATCAAAGCCGTGAGATTAACAGGCTCGATCAGGAAAAGTTGGATTTCCATCAGCGTGTTCGCGACGGGTATCAAAAGGTAATGAATGTCTACCCAAATCGAATTAAAAGGATTAATGCCAATCTTTCTATTGATGAAGTTTTTACACAAGCAATGAAAGAAATTAAGCGTTATGTTGATGTAAGACGATAAAGGAGCTGTTTTATATGAAATTAATTATGGCTGTCATTCAAGATAAGGATAGCAATCGACTTTCAGACGCTCTAGTCAAAGCAGATTATCGTGCTACGAAATTAGCAAGTACAGGTGGTTTCTTAAAAGCAGGGAATACAACTTTCTTAATCGGAACAGAGGATGAAAAGGTAGAAGACGTCATGAAGATCATTAAAGAAAACTGTCAAAGTCGAGATCAGCTCGTTGCTCCTATTTCTCCAATGGGTGGAAATGCAGATTCATATGTACCTTACCCTGTTGAAGTGCAAGTAGGCGGAGCGACAGTTTTTGTATTGCCAGTTGAACAATTTGAGCAATTTTAAAGGTGTGAGGAAGCAATGGATACATGGGAACAATTAAAGGAAACACAACCGAGGATTGTAAATTTGCTCGTTCGTACTTTGGAAAAAGATCGACTTGCTCATGCTTATTTATTTGAAGGAAGTAAGGGAACAGGGAAGAAGAAAGTAGCTCTTCAGCTTGCGAAGAGCTACTTTTGTGGAGAAAGAAAAGCGACTGATCCTTGTATGCACTGTGCTGATTGTAAGCGAATCGAACATGGGAATCATCCTGATGTACATATGATCGACCCAGATGGACAATCAATCAAAAAGCATCAAGTAGAACATTTACAGAAAGAGTTCTCTTATCGAGGGATGGAATCAGCTAAAAAAGTTTATATCGTTAATCATGCAGATTTAATGACCGTCGGGGCTGCGAATAGCATTTTGAAATTTTTAGAAGAACCAGCGGCGGAAACGTTAGCCATTTTATTGACAGAGCAAGGGAGCAAAGTATTACCAACGATTCACTCGAGAAGTCAACATTTAACTTTTGCACCACTTTCAAGGGAAAAATTCATAGAAAATTTAATAAAAAATGGGAATTCCAGTACAATCTCTACGCTTATAGCTAGTTTGACAACGAGTGAGGATGAGGCAACGCTTTTATTAGAAGGAGATTGGATTGCACAAGCCCGAACCGTAGTGATACAATTAGTAGAAGAGGCTTATTCTAGACCTAGCCAGGTCTTGTTTACGTTACAAGAAAAATGGCTACCTCTTTTTAAAGAGCGAGCCCAACAGGAAACTGGTTTAGATATGATTCTCTTATGGATGCGTGACCTGATGTATACAAAGGTTGGAAAAGTAGATGCTCTAACCTATGTTGATCAGCAATCGAAATTAGAACAGCAAGCACTCACTAGTTCGCAGGAATTACTAAGCCGCAATATGTCTGCTGTACTTCAAGCTAAAAGACACCTTGCCGCAAATGTTAATTTACAACTATTAATGGAGAAGCTGCTGCTTACGATACAGGAGGGATAGAAGATTGCATCAAGTTGTAGGTGTTCGCTTTAAGAAAGCGGGTAAAATCTATTATTTCTCCCCCGGTACTTTTCAGCTAGAGAAGGGAGAAGCCGTAATTGTAGAAACGTCAAGAGGCGTTGAATTTGGACATGTTGTAATTGGCACGAAAACTGTTGGCGAAAACGATGTTGTCCTTCCATTAAAGCAAGTTATTCGAACAGCTACTGATAAGGATAAACTTATTGTTCAAGAGAACGTAGAAGCAGCCCAAAAAGCGTTCGAAGTTTGCTCGGAAAAAATCGTAGAACACAAGCTAGATATGAAGCTTGTTGATGTAGAATATACATTTGACCGAAATAAAGTGCTGTTTTATTTCACAGCCGATGGTCGAATTGATTTTAGAGAATTAGTAAAGGACTTAGCAGCTATTTTCCGCACAAGGATTGAGCTTAGACAAATAGGTGTGCGTGATGAAGCGAAAATGCTTGGCGGGATAGGGCCATGTGGACGTGTCCTATGTTGTTCATCCTTTCTAGGTGACTTTGAACCTGTTTCTATTAAAATGGCGAAAGATCAAAGTTTATCTCTTAACCCGGCAAAAATTTCTGGTCTTTGTGGACGATTAATGTGCTGTCTAAAATATGAAAATGATATGTATGAGACTGCAAAGCAAGAACTTCCTGATATCGGGAAGAAAATTAAGACGCCAGAAGGAAAAGGTAAAGTAGTCGGACTTAACCTATTAGAACGTTTAGTCCAGGTGGAATTAACAGATGGGGAACGAGTTGTCGAATACACAATGGATGAATTAATGAAAAGGGAAGTTGTGTCGACTGAGGCTGCAGAATAATGGGGTGGTGACATCATCGTGGATAAAAAAGCAATTTTTACACAGGTGAGCCAACTAGAAGAGCGATTAGGTGAATTACACCATGAATTAAGAGGGCTAAAAGAACAGTTAGCTTATCTAATAGAAGAAAACCATTACCTTCAAATTGAAAACGAAAAACTCAGGGAGAGATTAGATGCTCAAGAGGAAGAACATATCCAAGATGAAGGAAAAAAGAAAAATACAAACAGTAAAAAGCCATATGTTGGAGAGGGCTATGACAATCTAGCTAGACTGTACCAAGAAGGCTTTCACGTATGTAACACTCATTATGGAAGTATCCGCTCAGATGGGGACGACTGCTTATTCTGTTTGTCATTTCTACACCAAAAATAAACAAAAACAGATCTTTCAAAATAGAAAGATCTGTTTTTTCTTAAATTCTAATTTGACCATAGTAATGAAAGAAGGGTTTCTATAGTGAATTTACAAGAGGGAGAACGTTTAGACTTTATTGCAGGTACACCGTTAAAGGTGATTCAAAGTTCACAAGTATTTTCATTTTCTATCGACGCAGTTTTACTAGGTAGATTTGTTTCTGTGCCGATTCAAAAGGGAAAGATCTTAGACCTATGTACTGGAAACGGGGTAATCCCTTTAGTGCTGACAGGACGCTCAAAAGCTGATATCGTAGGTGTGGAAATTCAGCCTAGGTTAGTTGATATGGCAAAAAGAACAGTCACATTAAATGATAGTGCAAATGAAATCAATATTGTAGAAGCTGACATAAATGATATGCCAGATAATATCCAAAAGTCTTCATTTGACGTAGTAACGTGCAATCCTCCTTACTTTCAGACTGTTACCGACGAGGAGAAGAATAAAAACGAGCATTTAGCAATCGCACGCCATGAAATTTATTTGATATTAGAGGACGTAGTGCGTGTCAGCAGCCAATATGTAAAGCAGAAAGGGAAAGTGGCAATTGTTCATCGACCTGAGAGACTTACTGATATTATGACTTATATGCGTATGCACAGAATTGAACCAAAACGAATTCAATTTGTTCACCCGATAGAAGAAAAGGATGCGAATATGGTATTAGTTGAAGGAATTAAAGATGGAAAACCAGGTGTAGTTTGTCTTCGGCCGTTAGTTGTGTACAATGATAAAGGAGAGTATACGAAAGCATTTCGCGAAGTGTACGAAGGAAAATAACGAAATAAATGATGTATATGAAAGGAAAAATAATGAACCAACAATCAAGCTTTATAGATGGTGGAAGTGAAGGTGTACTTTATTTAGTTCCAACGCCAATAGGAAATCTTGAAGATATGACATTTCGAGCAATTCGAGTATTAAAAGAAGTTGATCTCATTGCAGCAGAGGATACAAGACAAACAATGAAATTATGTAGACACTTTGAGATTGATACTTCGTTAATCAGTTATCATGAACACAATAAAAGAAAAGCTGGCGAAGCAATCATTGAAAAGTTAAAAGACGGCCATAATATTGCATTAGTTAGTGATGCAGGGATGCCAGCGATTTCAGACCCTGGACAAGAACTATCAAAACAAGCAATTCTAGAAGGGATTAGAGTCATTTCCTTACCCGGCGCTAACGCAGCATTAACGAGTTTAATTGCTTCAGGATTATCGACCGACCAATTTAAATTTATTGGTTTTCTACCTCGTCAAAATAAACAACGTCAAACCGTGTTAGAAGAATTAAAGAATGACAAGGCTACGCTAATCTTTTATGAATCTCCTCATCGTTTAAAAGAGATGTTAGAGGCAATGCATAAAGTGTTAGGAAACCGTAACATTGCGATAAGTAGAGAGCTTACGAAGAAATTTGAAGAATATCAGCGGGGTACATTAGAAGAAGCATTGAGTTGGTGTGAGACAGGAACGATCAAAGGTGAATTCTGCCTTGTCGTTGAAGGGAACCAAATGGAAGAAGAACAAGAGCAATGGTGGGATAATGTGACCATTAATCAACATGTCAAACACTATATTGAACTCGGAATGTCTTCAAAGGATGCGATTAAACAAGTAGCCAAGGAGAGGAACTTGCAAAAGCGGATTGTATATGCAGAGTTTCACCAATAGTAGAATGACTGATTGGATAGAGGATGGCTCAGAATGTAAGTCATCCCTTCCTCAGCGAATAAAAAAAGCACCTCGAGTATGAACATACTTGAGATGATCTCAATGTAGAACAAGCCTTTGGTACTTCTTTTCGCTATCCATTACGCTTGGTTTGTGCGTGTTAAATACTCCTGAAGATCCTTCATGATTTCTTGAGCGCCTTGTGGGCTAAGAATAATCTTACCGTTAGCAATAGAAAGGTTTTCATCAGAAACTTCACCTGTAACTTGGCAAGTCATATTTGGTTTGTATTTCTTTAAGATGATGCGGTCATTATCAACATAAATTTCTAGTGCATCTTTTTCAGCAATATCTAAAGTTCGGCGTAGTTCGATTGGAATAACAACGCGTCCTAGTTCATCAACTTTACGAACAATTCCTGTAGATTTCATTCTACTTTCTCCTCTCAAATCAAGACAATTAGATTTTGTTTGTCATTATTCGACATTTTTCTTCCTGAGATAAGAGTACCAGTGTTTCCAAATCAAGTCAATTCATTTTTATTCATTTTCAGCAAGAAAATTTTAGCATTTAGTAAAAATAGCTGATATATTGCCACTTTCAGAATGAGGTGAGAGGTTAGTATGTTACAAATTTATCCTGAATTAGTAAATAAACTAAAGAAAGTAAATCAAAACCTGCAACAAAATTACCAGCATAATAATAGTGATAAAGAGATAATTCGACAAAAACTTCGACAAGCCCAAGCTGATATTCGACAAATTCAACGGCTTTCGACAGAAATGTTGAAAGACTGGATGAAAGGAAGAGAAGTAGCAGCTGTAGACGGCTCTGTAAATCAGACGAAAGGGGAAGCGCCTCATATTCTTTATTTGTTTCAAGCTTTAGCCAAAACGACAACCGGTTATGAGTGTTTAAAAACGGATGTCTATTCTCCGTTATTAGAGCAATTAGATGAAGACGAGTCTCCTAAAAATCGAAGGTCTCACATTTTAGCTAAACTAGAATTGCTTGCTGCTACTCAACTAATTGAGGAACGTTCTTTACGAGTTTTGTTAATGGATGGGGCTCTTTATCATTATCGAATTGATGCACCTGAAGAATGGGAAGAGCTAAAGAAAAAAGCATTGGAACACGAGGTGTTGTTAGTAGGCGTGTCTGAAGAGATCACTACTGAGAATTTAGTAAAGTTAGCACCTTTTTCTACTTATCTAAATCAGTCTCATACGTATGACCGTGATTTGTTATTTGGCGTATTAGAAAAAGAAGAAATGGTGTTTGTTGAAGATATCCAAAGCAAGGCAGGTTTGCAATCTGTTTGGGTGAGGTTTAGTTCTGACCCTGCTATTACTGGATTTGATGTGTTACTCGAACAAGCAGATCGAAAGTATGAAATAGCAAGTTTGCTGTTAACATTGACACCTCGTGATGGTCGGGGGATTCCACTATGGCTTGACCATATTGATCGTGAAGTTAGAGTGACAGATAAGCTTGTTGAAGCATTGGTTGAACAATATATTGATCCAGAGATGAGAAAACGATTCTTTGAAAGGAAACGAGGAGCAAGACCGTTATAGAACAAAGCAATTACCATGGAAATAATAAGGGGGAGAAAAAATGCAAATTGTAGGTGTGACAACGCAGCATGAAGTTTATATTGCCTCGAAAGTTCATAAGTTTCGGATGAATGAAATGTTGGTCATTGAAGATGAGTCACTTTATCAGCCAAAAGGAGAAGTAGTTGAGACGTTTTCTTATAATCGTTATATTCCAATGGGCTTTGATAAAGGGATAGCGGATGATCAAGTATTAAAAACATTAGAGCAAATTGGATATGATATTGGTGCTGATGATATTCACCTTGCAAAAGTGCGCTTGTTTGAAGAAGCCGTTCAACCGATCCAAACTGGTGCCACAGTTCGACATCCACATTTTAATGAAATTTCTTCATTATTAGTTAAAACCACACCAGCCGAAGGGCTTGTTCTCGGTGAGGTCAAGTCCACCGATTTTATTGAACCAACTTTACCTGAATCGTTAAAAGAGCTTATGCATGTTCAAGATCACGATGAAATAAGACCGCAAAAGGGTATTCCGTTTATTTTTGATATCAGAGCAATGCAACAATATCCTCATATTGGCGTTTTCGGTGGGTCAGGTTCAGGGAAGTCATTTGGGCTTCGTGTTATGTTAGAAGAAATTATGAAATTGCAAATTCCTTCATTGGTTTTTGATCCACATTTCGAAATGAATTTTGCTTCACAAGCAGACGATCTCCCAAGTGCGAAAACATATACTGACCGTTATAGTGTCGTGCAAATTGGAAAAGAAGTTGGAGTTGATTTTTCAGCTTTATCTACAAGAGATGTAGAGCGGTTATTATCGGCAGCGGGTTCGTTAACAGAATCAATGATTAATGTTATTCAAACTGTACATAAGCGAAAGGATAGTTATCAATCATTTAGTGATCGTATTGCTAATTTAGCTGAAGCAATAGAGCTTGGGAAACAAAAGGTTGAGGCGATGTTACATGATGGGGGCATGACAAGAGATGAGATTAATCGTTTTAGCACCTTTAGAAAATTGCTTGATCAATACGGCAGTTTGCCTCTTGCATCTATTAAAGGGATACAATGGCGTGTGAATCGTCTCCATCAGGCAGGTTTATTTCAACAAAATATAAGAGCCATTGAGCAAGGGATTCAAGCAGGAAAGCTCGTTGTTATTCAAGGGGCAGTTTGGCTTTTGCAAGTGTTCTCGAGCTATGTAATTGGGGCTCTATATGGAAAGCGTCGTTCATTTAGAGATGCAAAATTGCAGCAAAAGCAAGGAGACTTCTTTCCACCGTTCATTGTTGTTACAGATGAAGCTCATAACTTTGCACCAAAGGGGTTTGATGCACCGGCGAAGTCAGTCCTAAAGGAGATTGCTCAAGAGGGGAGAAAATATGGTGTATTCCTCATCTTTGCAACGCAACGGCCAACGCTGTTAGATGAAACGATTACTGCCCAATTGAATTCAAAATTTGTATTTAGAACGGTTAGAGGAACTGATATTCAAACGATCAAGGAGGAAACGGATCTAACACATGATGAAGGAAAGCGTCTTCCTTATTTGAGGTCAGGTGATGTCTTCGTCTCCTCAGCGATAATGGGAAGGACAATGGCAGTACGTATTCGTTTAGCACACTCTGCAAGTCCTCACGCATTAAATCCTTTTGATGAGTTGAAAAAAATGAAAGAACAAGATTCCGAGCAAGTACTCCGAGCACTTGATGCGTATCTTCCATTAGCTGAAATGAGCATCATGAATCAACTAACGAATTTAAATAAAGAAGCACAAAAAAATTGGGATGTAGCAGAGTGGAAGCAAGAATTAGAACGATTAAGTGAAGATGGTTTACTTAAAAAGCAAAAAACCCCATTCGCTACTTTGTATACCCGACCTTGACTTAGGGTGCATGAATTAGGTATATTTTGGGTAGAATAGAGATGATAATTGATATTGTCTATTCAATGAACAGAACGGCTTGATTGTTAGATCTATCCGATTCCCATCAATGACTTTTCGGCCGGTTGTTTACATAGTTATATTGTTTAATCCGATGAAGGGATGAGTAAAGTCATTTTCCTATAGGTAGCTTCATGCTATGAAGAGAGCCGGGGTAGCTGAAAACCGGTATAGGTAGTGATTTGAAGATGGTCCTGGGAGGAATTTACTTTCGAGTGTTACAAGGACATAAGGGAGTAACGTAGCTGGCGTTAACAGTAGAAGTCTCAGACTTCATGAGCCTTTTTGTTGTGAAATGAAAAGGGAATTTGGGTGGAACCACGTGAGAATAGCTCTCGTCCCGATTATAGGATGAGGGCTTTTTGTATGCAAAAAAAGAGGAGGAAGTACTGTGAGTGAAAAAAAGACGTTTTATTTAACAACCCCAATTTATTACCCGAGTGATAAATTGCACATTGGACATGCTTATACAACTGTAGCTGGAGATGCAATGGCAAGGTACAAGAGATTACGCGGTTATGATGTACGCTTCTTGACAGGTACAGATGAGCACGGCCAAAAAATTGAGACAAAAGCAGCTGAAAAAGGCCAAACCCCTCAACAGTTTACTGATGAAATTGTTGCGGGAATACAAGAGCTTTGGAAAAAACTTGATGTCTCTTACGATGACTTTATTCGAACGACAGAGGAGCGCCACAAAAAGGTTGTAGCGCAAATATTTGAACGCTTGTTAGAAAAAGGTGATATTTATTTAGATGAGTATGAAGGTTGGTATTCGATTCCCGATGAAACTTTTTATACAGAACGTCAATTAGTAGATCCTATTAAGAATGAAGCAGGCGAAGTGATTGGTGGAAAAAGCCCTGATAGTGGTCACCCGGTTGAAAAAGTAAGGGAACAGTCTTACTTCTTTAAAATGAGTAAGTATGCAGATCGTTTACTTAAGTTTTATGATGATAATCCAACATTTATCCAACCGGAATCTCGAAAAAATGAGATGATTAACAATTTTATCAAGCCAGGTCTTGAAGATCTTGCTGTTTCACGTACTTCTTTTAAATGGGGAGTTCAAGTACCGAGCAACCCTAAGCATGTTGTTTATGTATGGATTGATGCCCTATCCAATTATATTACGGCTCTAGGTTTTGGCAGTGAAAATGAAGAATTATACAAGAGATATTGGCCAGCAGATGTGCATTTAGTAGGGAAAGAAATTGTTCGTTTTCACACAATTTATTGGCCAATTATGTTAATGGCCCTAGATTTACCACTCCCTAAAAAGGTCTTTGGTCATGGGTGGTTACTCATGAAAGATGGAAAGATGTCTAAATCAAAAGGGAATGTAGTTGATCCAGTTCCACTTATTGATCGTTACGGATTAGATGCATTACGTTATTACTTGCTTCGTGAAGTACCTTTTGGCTCAGATGGCGTATTTACACCTGAGGGATTTGTTGAACGTGTGAACTATGATTTAGCCAACGATTTAGGTAATTTATTAAACCGTACCGTTGCGATGATTAATAAATATTTCGGCGGAGAAATCCCGGCATATGTTAAAGATGCAACGCCATTTGATGCAAGTCTAGTTGAGCTTGTAGATGCAACAGTAGAAAAAGTAGAAGCTGCTATGGAAGAGATGGAATTCTCAGTAGCACTGACGGCTATTTGGCAATTAATCAGTCGTACAAATAAATACATTGATGAAACTCAACCATGGGTACTCGCTAAGGATGAAGAGAAGAAAGAACAGCTTGGATCAGTCATGTACCATTTAGCAGAATCACTGCGCCAAGTCTCAATTATGATCCAACCATTTATGACCGAAACACCTAAACGTATTTGGGATCAATTAGGTTTAACACAAGAGAAAACAGCTTGGTCTACACTAGAATCATTTGCTCAAATTCCAGCTGGGACAAAGGTGAAAAAAGGAGACCCGATTTTCCCACGTCTTGATATGGAAGAAGAAGTAGCACATATTGTTGGACTTATGGGAGGCACGCTAAAGACAGGTGATAAAAATGAGTCTGAAGTCCCGGAAGTAGATGAGAATGAGATTACTATTGATGACTTTACAAAAGTTGATCTTCACGTAGCTGAAGTGATACAAGCAGAACCTGTAAAAGGAGCTGATCGTCTTTTAAAAATTCAATTAGACCTAGGCTTTGAACAACGCCAAGTTGTATCAGGTATTGCTAAATACTATTCGCCAGAAGAACTTGTAGGCAAAAAAGTTATCTGTGTAACAAACCTAAAGCCTGTAAAACTCCGCGGAGAACTCTCCCAAGGAATGATCTTAGCAGGCTCAAAAGGCAAAAAACTACAACTCGCCACAATCGACGGCAACCTACCAAACGGAGCAAAGGTAAAATAGAGAGCTATAAGAAACAGGTCGCACTTTACCTGTTTCTTATAGCTCGAAGCAATGAGCGGAGCCGCTACAAGCTCTTAAGTCTTTTTGGGTGGTCTTCCCAAAGAGACGCGTAGCGAGAGAAGCCATTGCCTTCCGAATAGAAACAGGTCGCACTTTACCTGTTTCTTATAGCTCGAAAAAAGGAGAGATGACTTTCTCTCCTTTTTCTTTAACCATACAAAAAGGAGTTAATAAAATGTTATTTGATACACATGTACACTTAAATGCCGATCAATTTGAAGATGATCTTGATGAAGTCATTTCTCGTGCGAAAGAAGCTGGAGTTGGATACATGGTGGTTGTTGGCTTTGATGAGAAAACAATCAAGAAAGCAGTCGGGTTAATCAATACGTATGATTTTATCTATGCAGCGGTTGGTTGGCACCCAGTTGATGCAATTGACATGAAAGAAGAGCATTTAGACTGGTTAGAAGAATTAAGTTCGCATCCGAAAGTAGTGGCTTTAGGAGAGATGGGCCTTGACTATCATTGGGATAAATCACCTAAGGAAATCCAAAAGGAAGTCTTTAGAAAACAGATTCAGTTAGCCAAAAAGGTTAAACTACCAATTGTTATTCATAATCGCGAAGCTGATCAAGACATTGTTGATATTCTCAGAGAAGAAAATGCAGCTGAAGTTGGGGGGATTATGCATTGCTTTGGCGGGAGTGTAGAAATTGCCGAGGAATGTTTACGAATGAACTTTCATATATCTCTTGGGGGTCCGGTTACGTTTAAAAATGCGAGAAGGCCAAAGGAAGTGGCAAAGGCAGTACCGCTTAATCGATTACTTGTTGAAACAGATTGCCCTTATTTAGCTCCTCATCCATACCGTGGAAAGCGAAACGAACCGGCCTATGTGCAACTAGTAGCAGAGCAGATTGCCGAATTAAGAGGGCTTGATTACCAAGAAGTGGCAGAACAGACAACTTTTAATGCGAAGCGATTATTTGGCATAACTTGATAGCGGTTTTTGGTGGATCATGACGAGGCTTGTCTCATTTTTTCCTGATTCGTAATAGTTCTACAATGCTCCTTGTCAGCATAGAGTGGACTTGTCGATAAGTTTTTGTTTCCTTTGCCTGTATTTTCATGGATAATAAGAGCAATACGGCGATCTAGCAAAAATTAGTTCATTGACAAAAGGGGGTACAGTGTTTATAATTTTTGACGTTAAAGAAGGAGGCATGTATTGAGATGGAAATTAACAGGAGCCACTTCCTTCCGTCCTTAAGTTTTGGGAAGAAGTTGGTTATCTCCGTTATCAGTCTCATTCTCTTCGGAGGCGTGATTACTTACGCTGTATACGAGGCGACAAAAGCAACAGTTACGCTATCGATTGATGGGGAAGAAGTAGAGGTGCGTACACACGCATCGACTGTAGCTGAGTTGATGAAGGAGCAAGAGTGGAACGTCCAAGAGTACGATCAAATTGAACCCGGATTAGATTCAACCATTTCTGGGAGTATGAACATTACATGGAACCAAGCAAGCGAAGTATTGGTTACAAGTCAAGGTCTTGAAGAATCAGTATGGACTACTGCTGAAACCGTAGAAGAATTGATTGAGCAATTAGGAATTGAGTACAAAAAGTATGATTATCTTGAACCAGGTTTAGAAGATGAGATAACGGATAATATGAACTTAGTCTATGAATCTGCTTTTCAGGTTGAGCTTACTAGTGACGGTGAACAACAAGAATTTTGGACAACTTCGACGACTGTCGCTGACTTTTTAGAGAGAGAAAGTGTTACATTAGGTGAACTTGACCGTGTCGAGCCTAAGCTTACAGAAAGGTTAGACCGAGAATCAGAAATTAAAGTAATACGTGTAGAAAAAGTCACCGATGTGGTGGAAGAGTCCGTTGCCTATGGAACGGTTACCCGTAAAGATAATGAATTGACCAGCGGGAAAGAAGAAATCGTTCAAGCAGGAGAAGACGGTAAAGTTAGCAAGCACTTTGAAGTAATTCTAGAAGATGGAGAAGAAGTATCAAGAGAGCTTGTTAAAACAGAAACAGTGAAAGAGGGCAAAGACCGCATTGTTGCAGTAGGAACGAAGCCAGAACCAGTTCAAACTGTATCGAGGGGCTCTAGCTCATCAAGTTCTAATTCTAGCACTAGTAATAGCACAAGTACGAATAACTCAAGTTCAGATGGCCGGACCTTAACGGTTACTGCAACAGCTTATACTGCAGGGTGTAGTGGATGTAGCGGAGTAACCGCAACGGGTATTAATCTCAATCAAAATCGTAATATGAAAGTGATAGCTGTTGATCCAAATGTTATCCCGCTTGGCTCACGAGTTGAAGTGGAAGGGTATGGGGTTGCAATTGCTGGTGATACAGGTGGAGCTATTAGAGGCAATAAGATTGATGTTCATGTCCCTACAAAAGCAGATGCTTATAATTGGGGAACACGTACGGTTAAAATTAAGGTCTTAGATTAAAAGATAGCTTGCATAGAGTCTTATTGGCTCTATGCTTTTTTCGTATATGCTAAGTGCTTTTACTTAATAATAAATAATGAAATGGATATAGACATTTCTTTTCCGGTAAAATTGATTTATACTTAATCTTTATTTAAAGATCGGTTTTTTTTTAAGGAAGACGTTCTAGGTATTCGTTCAATTGCTGAACCTTGTTAGGAGTAAATGATGAAAATAAAAGAAGTCATTATTGTTGAGGGAAAAGATGATACGGTTGCAGTGAAAAGGGCTGTAGATGCTGACACAATTGAAACAAATGGGTCTGCTGTAAGCATTAGTACTTTAAGGCAGATAGAGTTGGCTCAGGAAAGAAGAGGTGTCATTGTTCTTACAGACCCTGATTTCCCAGGCGAGCGTATTCGTCATATTGTTAGTAAGCATGTTCCTAGTTGTAAGCATGCTTTCTTACCTAAGAAAGAAGCCATATCCAAAAACAAGGATGACCTAGGTGTTGAGAATGCAACACCAGAGGCCATTAGACAAGCTCTTCTTCATGCGAAAGAAGAAGACGTAGAGCATCCTGAGATCGTGAGCTGGCAAGATCTCCATGCAGCAGGTTTGATTGCAGGATCGGATGCAAGGAGGAGACGAGAGAGATTAGGCGAGTTATTACGTATCGGCTATGCCAATGGGAAGCAATTACATAAAAGACTGCAAAAGTTTCGAATTAGTGCTGAAGAATTTGCGAATGCCATGCAGTGTGTGTTTGAGGAGGAAGATAAATGATGAAAGATATTGCCACACCACAACGTACGAAAGAAATTTTAAATAAATATGGTTTTAGCTTTAAAAAAAGCTTGGGACAGAACTTCTTAATTGATACGAATATATTACGAAATATTGTAGATGCAGCGAATATAACTGAGCGGACAGGTGTTATAGAAGTTGGACCAGGAATAGGTGCCTTAACTGAACAATTAGCGAAACGAGCTAAAAAAGTAGTTTCTTTTGAAATTGATCAAAGGCTTCTTCCTGTTCTTAAAGATACATTGTCTCCGTATGACAACGTGTCTATTATCCATTCAGATGTACTTAAGGCCAACATACAAGAAGTTATTGATGAGCAATTTAAAGACGTTGAGGATTTAATGGTTGTAGCAAACCTGCCTTATTATGTGACGACGCCGATTTTGATGAAATTATTAGAAGGACATTTACCAATCCGCGGTATAGTGGTCATGATCCAAGCTGAAGTTGCAGATCGAATTGCTGCGAAGCCAGGGTCCAAGGAATATGGAGCGTTATCAATTGCAGCTCAATACTACGCAACAGCGGAAAAGGTTATGACGGTTCCGGCTACAGTGTTTGTTCCACAACCAAGAGTCGATTCAGCTGTGTTGCGCTTAAATATTAGAGAAGAACCAGCGGTAAATGTAGAAGATGAGACTTATTTCTTTAAGGTGTTTCATGCTTGCTTTGCGAATAGACGTAAAACGATTTTAAATAATCTAGTGCATAATTTAGGCCCAAAAGAAAAAAAGCAAGAAATTGAGGCTGCTTTACAAGAAGCAGACGTTGACCCGAAGCGAAGAGGAGAGACACTTTCTTTAGAGGAGTTTGCCAAGCTGAGTGATGCATTGTTAAAAAGATTAGCGTAATCTTCGCACATTAGCCCTCCTTTCCACATATTTTAAGTGGAGAGGAGGCGTGACAATGAAGCTGAAAAAAGGGGATCTAGTGGCTCGCCCTTCATATCAATGTGATTTGTTGTTTAGGGTAGTGGAATTGTATTCAGACTATGTTGAACTAGTTGGAGAAGATATGCGTTTAATTGCTGATGCGCCACTTGATGATGTCGTGCTCGTATCAGAGAAAGATCGATCAGAACACGAACAAAAAGCAAGGGAAATAGAGGAGAACTCCTATAAATTGTTTCGCCAAGATGCAAAGTTAATGAAACAACGAGGAGAGTATGAAGTAACGTCTGGTTATAAAAGTGAGATTGATTACTTTGAATTAAGAGGGCGCGTTCTCCACATTGATGGTGATCCTTTATATTTAAGAAAATGTACTGAGTTATATAATAAGTTGGGTGTACCCGTCTATGGTGTCCACCTCCACGAAAAAGAAATGCCAGAACAAATTGGTTCGTTGCTTGAAATGGTACAACCGGATATTGTCGTTGTAACGGGACATGATGCTTATTTAAAGGGAAAAGGGTCAGAAGATGATGCAAGATCGTACCGTCATACTAAATACTTTGCTGAGTGTGTTAGAATAGCGAGAAAGCATGCTTGGCATCGTGATGAACTTATTGTGTTTGCAGGTGCCTGCCAGTCGCATTTCGAAACATTAATAAAAGCCGGAGCCAATTTTGCTAGTTCACCTGATCGAATAAATATTCATGCCCTAGATCCGGTCTACATTGCTGCGAGGGTTAGTTTAACGTCGTTTATGGACCGTATAAGTCTTTCGGAAGTGTTACGGAATACGATTACAGGGGAAAAGGGCTTAGGTGGTATCGAGACAAAGGGTGTTATGAGACGCGGCATGCCGTTCAAATACGAAAAATAGAAGAGGGGAATTGAAAAGTTTGTGTGAAACTTTTCAATTCCCCTCTTTTTACTGTTTGTATAATTGTACAAAACAAAAAATACATAAAATTTCCCCTTTTTGGCATACTAATTTTGAACTGACGGGTATACTTTTATTTTTTTGTCATCAAATCCATTGACAAATTTCTTGTCCTCTTGATATAATTTTAAATTTGTTTGACGAAAAATGACGAATGTGGTATACTACATATAGTGAGGTGGGGTGTAGTAATGGCAAAAACGTTAATAGACATTAAGCGTGCATTAGATGCTAATGTTGGTAAAAGAATTACGATTAAAGCAAATGGTGGTCGTCGGAAAACGTCGGAGCGTTCTGGTCTGCTTGAAGAAACATACCCTTCAGTGTTTATCGTGAAATTGGATGAACAACAAAATGCATTTGAACGAGTTTCTTACAGTTATGCTGATATCCTAACGGAAACAGTAGAATTAATGCTTTGCGAAGAAGGCACAGATTCAACAGCATTAAAAGCGTAATGTATGGACTAGATATAGACACAGACATAACCTTCTGATGGAAAATCCTTCAGTGGGTTATATTTGTGTTCACCAAGTAAATACTAATGAAGCTAGGACATAACTAGAGTGTTTTATTGGAAATTTCAACCGTGATGACTTCAACGGGGCGGGTGCTATATGCACCTACCGTCATTACGTTCAAATTTTGTTAATAAAGATTCTTTTGTCCTGGCTTCATTTTTTTCTGTACACAATTAAAGGAGTTGTTGCGACATGAGTCGGAGAAGAAGAGGGATCATGTCTGATGAGTTCAAAGAAGAGCTGGCAAAAGAACTTGGCTTTTACGGTACGGTTCAACAAGAGGGTTGGGGCGGTATTCGTTCAAAAGATGCTGGAAACATGGTGAAGCGGGCCATTGAGCTAGCAGAGCAACAATTAGTTCGTGAACAGAAGCAAGCAAGGAAAATAAAGTAAACGGACAAAACCGGTGCTAAGATGCCCGGTTTTTTTAGTTTTCAAAAGGAAAGCGTTCGGAATTTATTAAATGATGTTTGTTTTGATAGACAATTGTTAATAGTGAAAGGTAAGAGAATAAATAGGTTGACGGGTTAACATGAGATGTTTGGTTGAAGTAGATTCAAACTTTCTGCTAATTTCCGCTCTCCGTTTGAGTGAGAAGAGGCATGAGTTAAGGAAGTGACCTTTTATAAGGTGGCTAGCAAGAAGCAAGTTTTTCTAAATCTATGGTATGTTTGTGAGACTAGTGATAAAATAGCGTAAGCAAATGGATGTATAGAAGGTGACGAGTGTGAAATGTTCTGTGAAAGCGCCGGCGAAAATTAATTTGTCGCTTGATGCGGTAAAAAAGCGAGATGATGGTTTTCATGAAGTAGAGATGATTATGACAATGGTAGATTTAGCTGACCGAATTGATCTCACAGACACAGATGACGGACAGATAACAGTGGATGTTTCTGAAGGATTTGTTCCTAATGATCAGCGAAATTTAGCATATCAAGCGGCTTCTTTGTTGAAAGAGCGCTTTCAAGTGGAGAGAGGCGTGCATATTTACATTACAAAAAGGATTCCTGTTGCGGCTGGTTTGGCAGGAGGAAGTAGTGATGCTGCTGCGACGTTGAAAGGCTTAAATCAATTATGGAATCTAGGGTTAAGTCTCGATGAGTTAGCCGAGATGGGCGCTCAAATTGGTTCAGATGTTTCATTTTGTGTCTATGGTGGAACAGCTCTAGCAACAGGAAGAGGAGAAATCATTAAACCGATTGCATCTCCACCGGCTTGTTGGGTTATATTAGCGAAGCCTCCAATTGGTGTATCTACAGCTGAGGTGTACAAGCGTCTGAGGGTAAATGATGTAGAGCATGCAAATACTCAAGCAATGGTACAAGCAATTGAACAACAGAGCTTTGTTGATATATGCAGTAATTTACATAATGTTCTTGAAACTGTAACGTTAGAAATGTACCCCGAAGTGAAACATATTAAAGATCAGATGATTCGATTTGGTGCTGATGGTGTATTGATGAGTGGAAGTGGGCCTACAGTGTTCGGGTTAGTTGAGCATGAGTCTCGCATGCATCGAATTTACAATGGTTTACGTGGATTTTGTCAGGATGTTTATGCGGTAAGACTAATTCGAACGAGAGACTCTTGATAAAAACCGAACAACCATGTTATATTTAATGAAAATATTCGGTTTTTTGGAGGTAGCATGAAAAAGCTAAAGCGTAGTGGACGTCTAGTAGATATGACCCATTTCTTACTCCAACATCCCCATGAAGTTATCTCTCTTACCCATTTTTCTGAGCGATATCAATCAGCGAAGTCATCAATTAGCGAAGATTTGGTGATTGTTAAGGAAATTTTTGAAGATGAAGGGTATGGATCCCTTCTTACTATTTCAGGAGCAAGTGGTGGGGTTAAATATATCCCACGTATACACCAAGAACAAGTAGAGAACTTTGTAAAGGATGTTATTGAACAAATAGCAGTACCTGAGCGTATTTTGCCAGGTGGATACTTATATATGATGGATTTGCTCGGCAATCCAAAGTTCATTCAAAGGCTAGGTCAAGTATTTGCTTCTGTGTTAGCTAATCAACAAATTGATGCAGTTATGACTGTTGCGACAAAAGGAATTCCTCTTGCTTATGCGGTCGGTCAATATTTAAATGTACCTGTTAGCATCGTACGAAGAGACCATTTAGTTACAGAAGGTTCGATGGTAAGCATTAATTATGTATCTGGATCGTCAAAACGTATTCAAACGATGACACTAGCTAGACGAAGCCTGGCACCTGGATCTCGAGTCTTTATCATCGATGACTTCATGAAAGCTGGTGGGACAATTAGAGGGATGATTGATCTCCTTGAAGAGTTTCAAGCTGAGTTAGTCGGAATTGGTGTGTTAGTTGAAACAATTGGAGTAGAGGAAAGGTTAATTGATGAGTATATGTCGATTACTCGTCTGTCCGAAGTTGATGTTCGAAATAAAACGATTAAAGTAGAACCAGGTAATGTGTTAGACTTATTAGAAAATATGAAACAGGGGGATTAACATGAAAACTGTTTATACAAAATCAGCACCAGATGCGATTGGACCATACTCACAAGGGATTGTCGTTAATAACCTTTTTTACAGCTCAGGACAAATTCCTCTTACAGCCGAAGGAGAGCTTGTAAACGGAACAGTAGAAGAACAAACTCATCAAGTATTTAAAAACTTAGAAGCGGTTCTAACTGAAGCAGGAGCATCTTTCGAAACAGTTGTAAAAGCCACAGTCTTTATTAAAAACATGGATGACTTTCCACGCATTAATGAAGTATATGGTCAATATTTTAGTGAACACAAACCGGCACGTTCTTGTGTAGAAGTAGCTAGATTGCCTAAAGATGTACTCGTTGAAATTGAAGTAATTGCTTTAGTTAAATAAAAAAAGTCTTATCTAAGGGTGATTTCAAAAGTAATTTTTATTGAAATCACCCTTAAGCTTTATCAATTTAAGCCTCTTCGGATACGAAAAAAACGTTTGAAAAAAAGATGACGCTTACACTTATGTAGGTATATGATTTAGCTGTGAAAGGATAATGGTTTCACTGTATCAGCCCAATCGTTTACAGCAACAATCTCTTCGTAAAAACCGCTTTTTTAATAAATAAAGAAAAAGTTGAAAAAATTTTTTGACTAAAGAAGGAATTATCATTCTTATAGAGAATTGATAATGTATGACAAACACAATTATTAGGTGGTGACCAGCATGCAAGTAACAGATGTGAGATTACGTCGAGTTAATACAGAAGGACGAATGAGAGCGATTGCCTCGATTACAATCGACCATGAATTTGTGGTACATGATATTCGTGTAATTGATGGGAATAACGGGTTATTCGTTGCAATGCCAAGTAAGAGAACACCAGATGGAGAATTCCGTGATATTGCACATCCGATCTCTTCTTCAACGAGAGAAAAAATTCAAAGTGCTGTATTAACAGAGTATGAAAAAGCCGGCGAATTCGAAGAAGTTGAATTCGAAGAAGCAGGAGCATCTTAATCGACGAGTTGGACTTTTTGTTTATTAAAAACAGATAAGTTATTGTAGGAATGTCAGAGAAGGATGTGTTGAAAGGGGTGTTTCTCCTTTCAACACATCCTTTTCTAGTTTTACTAGCTAGAACCTTTTATAAATATGTCAAAATGGTGTCATTGTATGAACATGTGAGATTTCCTTGAAATACCGGCAATTTTAAGATATATTCGTAAGGGAAAAAGGACTCTGGAGGGGAAAAATGAGCAATCGTTATGCGGTTATATTAGCAGCAGGTCAAGGGACAAGAATGAAATCTAAATTATATAAAGTTCTGCACCCAGTATGTGAGAAACCAATGGTTCAACATGTTGTTGACCAAGTTTCAAGCTTGGGTTTTGAAAAAAAGGTTGCGGTCGTTGGGTTTGGAGCTGAAACCGTTCAAGATCAATTAGGAGACCAAGTATCATATGTCATCCAAGAGGAGCAATTAGGAACCGGTCATGCAGTAATGCAAGCGGCAGACCTTTTAGCTGATAAGGAAGGAACAACTGTCGTACTTTGCGGCGATACCCCACTTTTGACAGCTGAAACAATTAACCGTTTACTTACTTGTCATTCGGCTGAAGGGGCAAAAGCAACTATTTTAACAGCTGTAGCTGAGGATCCAACGGGATACGGTAGAATCATTCGTAATGAAGAGGGACTTGTTTCGCGAATTGTTGAACATAAGGATGCAACAGAAGAAGAGCGTAACGTTCAAGAAATTAACACAGGAACTTATTGCTTTGATAATGCTGCTCTTTTCGCTGCTTTAAAACAGGTTGGAAATGACAATGCTCAAGGCGAATATTATCTTCCAGATGTAATTGAGATATTGAAAAATAATAGAGAAACAATTTCAGCCTATCAAACACCGATCTTTGATGAAACGATTGGAGTCAATGATCGTGTAGCACTAGCTGAAGCAGAAGTTATTATGAAGCGTCGAATCAATGAACATTGGATGAGACAAGGTGTTACAATTGTTGATCCGGTTAATACGTATATTTCTACAGAAGCAGAAATTGGTCGTGATACGGTAGTGTTACCTGGTACGTTCATTCAAGGTTCGACAATTATTGGAGAAGACTGTGTAATTGGTCCACATTCTGAAATAAAAGATAGCAAAATTGGTCGTGAATCATCAATAAAACAATCAGTAGTGTATAATAGTCAAGTTGGAGATAATGTAACTATTGGACCTTTTGCACATATTCGACCAGACTCGACTATAGGAAATGATGTAAGAATCGGGAATTTTGTTGAAACGAAAAAGGCAACTCTAGGTAATGGAAGCAAAGCATCTCATTTAAGTTATATTGGTGATGCCGATATTGGCGAGGATGTAAATTTTAGCTGTGGAGCGGTTACAGTAAATTATGACGGCAAAAATAAATTCCAAACCAAAATTGAAGATGGTGCTTTCATTGGTTGTAATGCAAACTTAATTGCGCCTGTTACTGTAGGAAAGAATGCTCTAGTAGCAGCAGGTTCGACAATTACAGATGATGTACCTGGAGAAGCACTTTCGATTGCACGAGCAAGACAGACTAATAAAACAGACTATTTAAAGAAAAAATAAGGCAATTAAATTACCGGAGGGAAAAAAAGTGGCTAAATACGGCGATCCAAGTTTAAAGGTTTTCACACTGAATTCTAATAAGGGGCTAGCTCATGAAATCACAGAACATATTGGCGTATCCATGGGGAAAAGCTCGGTTACTCGTTTTAGTGATGGTGAAGTACAAATTAATATTGAAGAGAGCATCCGTGGCTGTGATGTGTACTTGATTCAATCAACATCAGCACCAGCGAATGAGCATATTATGGAGCTCTTAATTATGATTGATGCATTAAAGCGAGCTTCCGCTAAGACGATTAATGTTGTAATGCCTTATTACGGCTATGCACGTCAAGACCGTAAAGCGCGTGCTCGTGAACCGATTACAGCAAAACTTGTAGCAAACTTAATTGAAACAGCGGGAGCAACGAGAGTCTTAACTTTAGACCTTCATGCAACGCAAATCCAAGGGTTCTTTGATATTCCGGTAGATCAATTAATGGGCGTGCCGATCTTAGCTGATTATTTCTCTCAAAAAGAATTAGATGATATTGTCATTGTGTCTCCTGACCATGGTGGAGTTGTACGTGCTCGTAAAATGGCTGACCGCCTAAAAGCTCCAATTGCAATTATTGACAAACGCCGACCAAAGCCAAATGTTTCTGAAGTTATGAATATTGTTGGTAACATTGAAGGGAAAACAGCGATTATTATTGATGATATCATTGATACTGCAGGTACGATTACACTTGCCGCTAATGCACTTGTAGAACATGGAGCAAAAGAAGTTTATGCATGCTGTACACACCCTGTCTTATCTGGACCAGCAATGGAACGCATTAACAATTCAAAAATCAAAGAGTTAGTCGTTACAAACTCAATTGTACTTGAAGACGAAAAGAAAAGTGAGAAAGTAACCGAACTATCCGTAGCGGCCTTACTCGGAGAAGCCATCATCCGCGTCCACGAACATCAATCTGTAAGTAAATTATTTGATTAAGATCTAAAGAAAAAAAGGTTGCACTTTACCTTTTTTTCTTTAGATCGAAGCAATGAGCGGATCCGCCGCAAACGAATTTAAGTCTTTTTTGGCGGTCTTCCCAAAAAGACGCGCGGCGAGAGAAGCCATTGCCACCAACCAAACATCAAGCACTGATAGAGTGTGAAGGTATGAGGAAAGGTTACAAAAAAAGGTTGCACTTTACCTTTTTTTCTTTAGATCGAAGCAATTTCTATTTCACTTCAAAAGGTTTAAAATTTCTCTATAAGGGAACATATGTATAGGGAGAACTTTAAAACTATTATGAGGTGATATTCATGGCTACAGTTTTAAAAGCTAGTCCAAGACAAGATTTAAGAGGATCTGCTACAAGGAAAATTCGCAAACAAGGTCTTGTTCCTGCGATTTTGTACGGAAATAAAATTGAAAGTCAGCCAGTTTCAGTAGAAGGAGCCGACTTCTTAAAGACAGTTCGCTCTGTAGGAAAGAATGGCTTGTTTTCTCTTGAGATAGCTGGAAAGAAAAATCATCAAGTAATGATTCATGACATTCAAATTGACCCTTTAAAGAATGAATATACACATATTGATTTCTTTGAGGTAGATATGACTTCGGAAATTGAAGCAAATGTACCAATTCGTTTAGAAGGGGAAGCTCCTGGATTAAAAGAAGGTGGCATGTTATCACACCTCCTTTATGAAATGAGTGTAAAATGTTTGCCAGCAGATATTCCTGAAGAAATTCAGGTTGATGTATCGAATTTGAATGTTGGTGATTCCATTCAGGTTGCTGATATTAGATCAAGTGTTTCTGTCGAAATTACAAATGAAGATGATGAAACAATTGTGACCGTTCAAATTCAAGCGGCTGAGCAAGAGAATGGTCAAGCTGGTGATGAAGAAGTAAGCGGAACAGAAGAAGCTGAAGGAACTGCAGAAGAATAAACTAGATAAAAGAGGGGGCGACTTAGTTGCCCTCTCTTTAAAAGCGTGAGGAGAGATTTGATGAAGCTGATTGTCGGACTTGGAAACCCGGGGCAAAAATATGCTGGTACAAGGCATAATGTCGGCTTTGATTGTATTGATTATTGTGCAGAGCATATGAATATACAATTAAATCAGTCAAAGTTTAAAGGGGTATATGGCCAGGGTGTAGTAAATGGTGAAAAAATCTATTTATTAAAGCCGCTCACTTATATGAATTTATCTGGAGAATCTGTAAGACCATTTATGGATTATTATAAAATTGATTTGAAAGACCTAGTAATTATTTATGATGATATGGATTTACCTGTAGGGAAAATTCGTTTAAGACAAAAGGGCAGTGCTGGGGGCATAACGGTATCAAATCACTCATACAACACTTAGGAACTGCTGAATTCAATAGAATTCGAATTGGAGTGGACCGTCCACAAAATGGAGAGTCAATCGTTAATTATGTACTAGGTAAATATCGCCCTGAGGAAGTTGAGCCCGTTCAAGATTCGATCATTCAATCAGCTAAAGCTGTAGAGGCATGGACTTCAAAGACGTTTCTTGAAGTTATGAATAATTTTAATTAGAATCGTATAGAGAACCTCTAACATGCTAACAATAATACTATTGATTATTAGCAAAAGGAGGCTTCTCGTTTGGCTATTCATTATCAGTGTCGTCATTGTAAAATGAAGATAGGTGAAATCGAACAACATCAAGATGCTATTTCATTAGGATTTGATCAATTAACGAGTCAAGAGCGTACTGATATGCTTACTTATGATTCAAACGGTGACATTCATGTTGATGCCATTTGTGAAGATTGTCATGAAGCTCTCGTGCGTAACCCAGATTTATATGAAATTGATAACGTTATACAATAACTTTCTGTTCGGAAAAAGCTTTGGTTGACGACCAAAGCGTTTTTCTGTTGTAAGATAGGTCAAAATCAGGTATACATGACAAAAATCCCTTTGTAGGGTTTGTTTTTGTTGTGCAGAAAACAAGCAGGAATCTAGTTCTTAAGTCAAGAATAGAGAGAAGAGTGAATGAATATTTATAGATGGTAAGAGGATTAGATGGTCCAAAATAGATTATCAACTGAATACATCGGTGAAGAATTAACAGGGGGAACAACATGTTAGGATTGCAACAATACTTACGTTCAAACGAAGAGATAAAAGCGTTTTCAAATAGTCTTGAAATGAATATGAAAGAGCAGCTTGTATCAGGATTAACAGGGTCTGCACGAACATTATTCATGTCATCTTTATACCGTGATATAAATAGACCAATGCTTGTCGTTACGCATAATTTATATCAAGCACAAAAGTTATATGATGATATTGTAAGTTTGTTAGGGGAAGAGAAGGTGCTTTTATATCCTGTAAATGAATTAATTTCTGCTGAGATCGCAATAGCTAGTCCTGAAATGAAGGCTCAGAGAATTGATGTCTTAAATAAGTTAGTTCAATCATTTAATGGGATCGTGATTGCGCCATTAGCTGGGGTCCGAAGGCAGCTTCCTCCAATTAGTGTATGGAAAGATGCACAAGTCGATCTTACAGTAGGGAATGATATTGGTAATATTGATTCGTTTCTGCAGAAGGTCATTATGATGGGATTTCAAAGGGTCGATATGGTTGCTTCTCCAGGTGATATTAGTGTGCGTGGAGGGATCATAGATGTGTATCCACTCACTGAACAGGATCCAATACGAATTGAACTTTTTGATACGGAAATTGATTCAATTCGGACTTTTGAAGTCGATAATCAACGTTCCAAGGAAGAACGGAAGTCAGTCATTATTGGCCCAGCACAAGAAGTCCTTTTACATAAGGAGCACTATGAAAGGGCAGCAAGCTTACTAGGAGAAGGGTTAACATCATCCTTGAAAAAGATGAAAGCAAAGCAATCAAAGGAAAAGTTGTCTCAGCATATTTCTTATGAAATAGGACAATTAAAGCAACATTCCGGCTTCCAAGGAATGTATAAGTATATGTCACTTTATTATGAGGGTGATCATTCCTTATTGTCTTATTTGTCAGATGACACGGTTATTATTATTGATGAAATTTCTCGTGTGAAAGAAATTGCTGATAATTTAGATAAAGAAGAAGCGGAATGGAATACAGCTTTACTTGAGCAAGGAGAAATTGTTCATAATGTGACAATGTCTGTGCCGGTATTTGAACATATGAAAGCAAAGATAAGTCCAATTATTTATCTTTCTTTGTTCTTAAAGCATGTTCCATCAACGAATCCGGAAAATGTTGTTAGTATTACATGTAAATCGATGCAACAATTCCATGGACAGATGCAGCTTCTAAAATCGGAAATTGAAAGATGGACAAAGAGCAACCAAGCTATCGTGTTTATAGCTGGGTCAAAAGAACGTGCAAAACGACTTTCTCTTAATTTAGAGGATGAAGAAATTGATACTCGCATTGTTGAACAAGCAACAGAATTAGTTGGCGGACAAGTTCAAATTATGGTTGGAAACTTGCAGTCTGGCTTTGAGCTAGCTTCAAGTAAACTTGTTGTGGTTACAGAAGAAGAAGTGTTTGCCAAGAAACAATCAAAGAGGCCGCAACGTAAGCAAGCGATCTCGAATGCTGAACGGATCAAAAGTTATTCAGAACTTAAAGTTGGCGATTTAATCGTTCATACAAACCATGGGATTGGGAAGTACCTAGGTGTAGAAACACTCGAAATTAACGGGTTGCATAAAGACTATTTGCATTTGCGTTATGCTGGTAATGATAAGCTATATGTTCCGGTAGAACAGATTGATCAAGTGCAAAAGTATGTTGGGTCTGAAGAAAAAGATCCAAAAATTTATGCACTTGGCGGAAATGATTGGAAGAAAGTGAAAAAGAAAGTTCAGTCATCGGTGGAGGATATTGCTGATGACTTGATTAAGCTCTATGCCGAGCGCGAAGCGAGTAAAGGATTTGCTTTCTCAAAGGATAGCAATCAACAAGGTGAGTTTGAATCCTCATTCCCTTATCAAGAAACCGAGGATCAAATTAGAGCGATCACTGAAATTAAAAAAGATATGGAACAAATTCGCCCAATGGATCGTTTGTTATGTGGGGATGTTGGTTATGGAAAAACAGAGGTTGCAATACGTGCTGCATTTAAAGCGATTATGGATGGCAAGCAAGTAGCAATCCTTGTTCCAACAACTATATTGGCACAACAACATTATGAAACGATTAAAGAACGCTTTACTGAACATCCAATTAATATTGGTGTTCTAAGTAGATTCCGTTCGAGAAAAGAACAGACGGAGACGTTAAAAGGAGTAAAAGCGGGTTCTGTTGATCTCATTGTAGGTACACATCGATTGCTTTCAAAAGATGTTGTTTTTAAAGATTTAGGCTTGTTGATTGTCGATGAAGAACAGCGGTTTGGTGTAACGCATAAAGAGAAGATTAAGCAACTAAAATCAAATATTGATGTACTAACACTAACAGCTACACCAATTCCTAGAACGTTGCATATGTCGATGCTTGGAGTAAGAGATCTCTCTGTTATTGAAACACCTCCAGAAAACCGTTTTCCTGTCCAAACCTATGTCGTTGAGTATAATGCGGCTCTTGTCCGGGAGGCGATTGAGCGTGAGATGACACGAGGTGGTCAAGTTTATTTCCTTTACAATCGTGTAGAAGATATTGAACGAATGACTGAGCAATTATCGATGCTCGTTCCAGATGCGCGGATCACATATGCACACGGACAGATGAACGAGCGTGAATTAGAAACGATCATGCTCGACTTCTTAGAAGGTAATAGTGATGTATTAGTAACTACTACAATTATCGAAACAGGTGTTGATATTCCAAACGTCAATACATTGATCATTTATGATGCAGATAAAATGGGTCTATCTCAACTATATCAAATACGTGGCCGTGTAGGTCGATCAAATCGGGTCGCTTATGCCTACTTTACGTACCAACGTGATAAGGTTTTAACAGAGGTAGCAGAAAAGCGTCTACAGGCAATTAAGGAATTTACAGAACTTGGCTCAGGGTTTAAGATTGCCATGCGTGACTTAACGATTCGTGGTGCAGGAAACTTATTAGGAGCACAGCAGCATGGATTTATTGAATCTGTAGGGTTTGACCTTTATTCACAAATGTTGAAAGAAGCCATTGAAGAGAGAAAAGGAGATAAGCCGAAAGAGCCGCCGTTCCAAGTGGAAATGGATGTGAAAATCGATGCTTATATCCCAGAGACGTATATTCAAGATGCTAAACAAAAAATTGAAATGTATAAAAGGTTTAAAGGGGCCGAGACAGTCGAAGATTTAACAGACTTAAAAGATGAAATGTTTGATCGGTTCGGAGAATACCCAAAACAAGTTGACTTTTTACTTCGTTTAACAGCGATTAAATTGTTAGCAAATCAAGAACGTGTTGAGCAAATTATTGAAACAAAAGATCAAGTTGACCTCATTTTAAGTTCAGAAACGTCACAACTGATGGATGGTGCTAAGTTATTTGAGTTGACTCATAAACTTGGCCGTGAAGTCATCCTTGGAACATCAGGTGAAAAAATAAAGTTCGCCATTAAAACAAAAACATTAAGTGATGAACAAGTATTAACATTTATTGAAAAGATTGTTGAATCTTTACGTAAGGGACGAAAATAATGATTAAAAGCCTCACTTTCTAATAAAAGGTTGAACTGGATTGTTCAGTTAACAAAACAAATTCATGGATTGGTGAATAGTTCTTTTTTTAATAAAGATACTATAGTTAAGAAAAGAAATGGTTATTTTCTTACCACTTACCATCAAGTGAATACATCATTAGAAAGTGAGGCAATACAGTATGAAAGCTACAGGTATCGTACGTCGTATTGATGATTTAGGACGGGTTGTTATCCCGAAGGAAATCAGAAGAACACTTCGAATCCGTGAAGGAGATCCGCTTGAGATTTTTGTCGATCGTGATGGCGAAGTGATCTTAAAGAAATATTCACCTATTTCTGAGTTAGGTGATTTTGCAAAAGAGTACGCCGAAGCCCTTTATGATAGTTTGAATCATTATGTACTCATTGCTGACCGTGATACATTTATCGCTGTTGCAGGAGCTTCTAAGAAAGAGTATTCGAATAAAGGCGTCGGTGAAATTGTTGAGAAATGTCTAGAAGAACGCAAGACGAAACTCGAAACAAACTCTGGTGAGTATAATTTGGTTGGAGACCATACAGATGAATTAAAAGGGTTCGTTGTGACCCCAATCATTGCGAATGGCGATCCAATCGGAGCAGTGGTCATCTTTAGTAAGGAAAAAGAATTGGCTGGTACCATTGAACAAAAGCTAGCTGAAACTGCAGCAAGTTTCTTAGCAAGACAAATGGAGCAATAATATACTTAGAGTACAAGGCTCGCCTCAATTAGGAGGACGGGCTTTTTGTTATTTGATGGCTAATTCGATAAAACGTTGATGAAGTTATGATAAGATATCTAAAGGAAAGGTAAGGGGTATTGTTATCATGCACGTATCTAATTTACAGAAGGGTAAGATCCTTAAGGGGATAGCTCTTCTCTCAATGGTTGCCATCGTGGCAAAAATATTAAGTGCTGCTTATCGTATTCCGTATCAGAATATGGCAGGCGATCTTGGCTTTTATGTGTATCAACAAGTTTATCCATTTTACGGCATTGTTATTGTATTAGCTATGTATGGTTTTCCAGTTGTTTTGTCAAAGCAGCGGGCAGAATTATTAGCTAGAGGAATGGAGCGAGAAGCTAAACAAGTTCTCAGTTTATTCTTTTATGGGTTAATGTTTTTTTCAATTGTTGTTTGGGCTCTATTATTTTTCTTTGCTGAAGTTATAGCGACAATGATGGGTGATATGTGGTTAGAGTCTCCTATTAAGGCAATGAGTTATATTGTTTTGTTATTGCCTTTTTTAAGTGTTGGGAGAGGTTTTCATCAAGGTGAGGGAAACCTCATCCCTACAGCTATTTCACATGTAGCGGAACAATTCATTCGAGTATTGTTTATTCTAGGTCTTACATACTTATTCGTACAAGCTGGGTCAGACGCCTATAAAATTGGATCGGGAGCCGCCTATGGGTCCGTTATAGGAGCAGCTGCTGGGGTCATCATTTTACTATTGCTTACAAGAGCACGATGGTTAAGACAACTGATTCACCCTTTTAAACTAGATTTCTTTAAATTAATAAAAGGCAATCTAGACTTATTCAAACAGAGTTTGTTTATTTGCTTAAGTGCATTGCTTGTTAACTTGTTTCAATTAGTTGATGCTTTTTCCGTTGTGAGATTAATGCAATCAATGGGGGTTGAACAGATTATTGCCTTTGAAACGAAGGGAGTCTATGACCGAAGTCAACCTCTTATACAGTTAGGTACGATCCTTACGACCACACTTGCTTTAGCATTAGTGCCAATGTTATCAAAGGCACTCATTGAAGGAGAATTAGAACTAGCCTCGCGCTATCAGAGTCTTTCATACCGCTTAGCATTTTTAGTAGGTGGTGCTGCAACGGTAGGACTTATGATCATCCTTAAACCAACGAATCATATGTTATTTACAGATACAGCAGGTACGGATGTTTTAACAGTTATGAGTATGGCTATCTTATTGTTATCGTCCTTTACTACGATGGCTGCAGTATTACAAGGTTATAACTATGCTTATTTACCTGCTATTGCTGTTGCTCTAGGATTTGTGATAAAAGTAATAAGTAATATTTTTCTCATTCCATTTTATGGTACATTGGGAGCGGCTTGGTCGACCGTTCTAGCTACATTGGTTATGGTTGTGTTTTTATTACTAAGTTTTAAAAGGACAAGTCACTTGTATCTTGGTAAGCTTACTTCCTATATGCGAATTAGTGGTTTGTTACTAATAATGGCAGTTGTCGTATTCCTTTGGAAGTATGGTGTTACGATCGGTTTTGCAGATGGAACTAGAGGAGCTGATACATTTATTGCCCTTTCCTCTGTAACAGTTGGCGGGTTAGTGACAGTCATTTTTTTATTTCTTCTTCCAATCTTTACAGAAGAGGAATGGAGCTCGATTCCAAAGTTAAATAAAATCAGAGCGAAAGTAAGATTCTTTCTATTGAGAGGGTAGGTGAAACAATGAGGGTTATTATAGTAGGGTTAGGAGCGGGCGATCTCGAACAGCTCCCATTAGGTGTATACCGTCATTTGTTAAAACAGAAAATGGTATATGTCCGAACGGAAGATCACCCGGTCATTTCAGAGTTAAAACATGAAGGAGTGTCTTTCCAATCGTTTGATGCGACATATGAAAGCTTTGATCAATTCGAAGAGGTCTATCAATCGATTGTTGCTGAAATCATTGAAATGTCAAAGCAAGAAGAGATCACCTATGCAGTCCCTGGTCATCCGTTTGTTGCTGAAAGAACGATTCAATTATTAGTAGAAGCGAGTGAACGTAAGGAAGTAGAATTGTCATTTTTAGGAGGTCAAAGTTTCCTTGATGAAATGTATACTTCCCTTCGAATTGATCCAATCGAGGGTTGCCAAATCATTGATGGAACAGCTTTTAACCGCGATGAATTAGAATTAAAACATCATATCATTATTGTTCAAGTGTATGATGAGATGATTGCTTCTGAGGTGAAATTAACGTTGATGGAGCGCCTGCCAGATGATTATGAAGTGACGATTGCAACGGCAGTAGGATCCAGTAAGGAGCAATTGACAAAAGTACCCCTCTATGAACTTGATCGCGTAACAACATTAAATAATTTAACGGCTGTATATGTGCCACCGGTTCGAGAACAAGAACTTTTATATGGAGAATTTACAAAGTTACGTGAAGTTATTGCGACATTACGTGGACCAAACGGTTGTCCATGGGATCAAAAGCAAACTCATCAATCGTTGAAAAAATACTTTATCGAAGAAGTTTACGAAGTTCTTGAAGCTATTGATGAAGGCGACGACGATCATTTAATTGAAGAGCTTGGTGATGTTCTTTTACAAATTATGCTGCACTCACAAATTGGGGAAGATGAAGGTTATTTTACGATTCGCGATGTAATCTTTTCAATTACAGAGAAGATGATTCGAAGGCACCCACATGTGTTTGGAGAAGTCACAGTGAATGATGCTGATGAGGTTGTAACAAATTGGGACGAGATTAAGAAGCAGGAAAAAGGAAACTCTGAGAAACAATCTATTCTAGCTTCGATTCCAAAAGGATTACCAGCATTAATGGAAGCTTTCAAATTACAGAAGAAAGCGGCAAAGGTTGGCTTTGATTGGAATGATGCCGAACCAATGTGGGAAAAGCTGAATGAGGAAATTGGAGAGTTTAAAGAGGAAATTGTAGCAGGAAATAAAGAAGATATGAAGAAAGAATTAGGCGATATCCTTTTTGTAATGGTAAATCTTGCTCGATATTATGAAATTGATGCAGAAGAAGCACTCGTTTGTACGAACCGAAAGTTTCAAAGACGCTTTCAATTTATTGAAGAGACGGTAAGAGAAGAAGGTAAAGTTTTAACTGAGCTTTCATTAGAGAAGTTAGACGAGATATGGGAAAGGGCTAAGCTGGAAGAAAAAAGAAGTTGAGGTGTTACTTATGCGTTTAGATAAATTTTTGAAAGTTTCACGATTAATTAAACGCCGAACATTGGCAAAAGAAGTTTGTGATCAAGGAAGAATTACCATTAATGGTCAGGTCGCCAAAGCTGGATCAGCTGTAAAAGCTGGTGACGAGTTAGTTATTCGTTTTGGACAAAAGTTGGTCACTGTAAAAATTGAAGAAGTGAAAGACATTGTTCGAAAGGAAGAAGCTGGAACGATGTATACAATTGTTAGTGAAGCACCGGTCTCTTAACAAACGCCAAACTTTCCAGGCTTGTTCTATTTTAGGGCCAACCTTCATAGACTGCTATGAAAGCATATGGAGGAGGGACTTAAGATGGATCAGCATTATGAATTTGGAACGCCAATGGGGCGTGAAAGAAAATCAAACGACCACGATGTTATCCTAAAAGGCAGGCGACATTTAGATATTACAGGTGTCAAACAAGTAGAGAGCTTTGATAATGAGGAGTTTTTGTTAGAGACAGTCATGGGTTTTTTATCTGTACGTGGTCAAAACTTGCACATGAAAAATTTAAATGTTGAGCAAGGAATCGTCTCCATTGAAGGGAAAGTGTTTGATTTAATTTATCTAGATCAGAACCAACAAGATAAATCAAAGGGTTTCTTTGGGAAGTTATTTAAGTGACGCTGACAGTCCAATTTTATACGATGGTATCAATGGCTGCGATGGGAATCTATATTGGTGCAGCTATTGATACATATGGGCGTTTTACGCGGAAGAGAACTTCCTTCAATTGGCTCCTTGCGTGCAATGATGTGCTCTTTTGGCTCGTACAGGCTCTAGTCGTCTTTTATGTATTGATGCAGGCAAATAATGGAGAAATTCGCTTTTATATATTCTTGGCACTCATTTGTGGGTATGCAGCTTATCAAGCGTTGTTTAAAAACTTTTATCAAAAGTTGCTAGAACGTTTAATTATTAGAACTATTCAGACCTATCGGGTAACCGTAAAGTTAATTTTCATTTTATTAATAAACCCGATTAAGTACTTGTTGAAAGTCCTCTATTCCTTATGTATGATGGTATTAACAGCTTGTTTTACCGTCTTACTTTTCTTGTTTAAACTCATTTGGAGACCAGTAAAGTGGTTAGGTGTTCTTTTATTTAAATGGACAGGGATTGACAAGCTTATAAATAAATATAAACCCATTTTTAATAAAATAAAGGAATTCATTCAATCAATGAGGAAAAAGAAAGAATAAGGAGGGATAAAGGATGGTCACAAATCAAACTTCTAGGGTTAGAGAAATGGATAAAGCATATATTAAGCAACGGGAACAAGAACTTGAGCGAGAAAAGAGAAAACGTCGTGGATTGTTTCGAAGGCTTGTTGCATTGGCTATTATCATCTTAATTTTAGGAAGTGCGAGCATTGTGACGCTTTATGCCCAAACAAGTTCTCTAGAGGGGAAAAAGGAAGAAAAGCAAGCTTTAGAGGAACGATTAGAGCAGTTGAAATTAGAGGAAAAACGATTGCAACAAGACATTGAAAATTACAATGATCTTGACTATATCGCTGAGATTGCCAGAAGGGATTACTATCTCACTAAACCTGGTGAAACATTGTTTAAATTACCTGATTCACAGTCAAATTGACACCTTTTTTCCGATTCGGGTATAATAATATAAAAACGAACATTTTTGAGATTTCTTAAGGAGGATCTATTTTTTCATGTCAATCGAAGTAGGCAGCAAGTTGCAGGGTAAGGTTACTGGAATCACTCACTTTGGTGCATTTGTGGAGCTGCCGGGTGGTTCTACAGGCCTTGTACACATTAGTGAAGTCGCTGATAATTATGTTAAGGACATTAACGAAATATTAAAGGTTGGGGACGAAGTAACGGTTAAAGTAGTAAATGTTGAGAATGATGGGAAGATCGGTCTTTCAATTCGTAAAGCTGTAGATCGTCCTGTACAAGAAAGACCAGCTAGACCTAGCAGACCTGAACGTTCAGATCGTCCAGATCGTCCAAGTCGCCCGTACAATAATTCGCAACGTCCGAACCGTCCACAAGGCGGTGGTCGTGGAGCGAGACCTAACCAAGCACGTCCGTCTCTATCTTTTGAAGACAAAATGAGTCGCTTCTTAAAAGACAGTGAGGAGCGCATTTCTACATTGAAGCGTCAAACAGAATCTAAACGTGGGGGTCGAGGCGCTCGCCGAGGATAACTTGCTGTTCTATTACGAAGGCATTCTAAAAAAGGTTAGACATATTGTCTAGCCTTTTTTTATAGTAAAAACATATTGACGCCACTTGAAATAAGTAGTATATTATTTCTTGTCGCATTTATTATGGCGGTGTAGCTCAGCTGGCTAGAGCGTACGGTTCATACCCGTGAGGTCGTGGGTTCGACTCCCTCCGCCGCTACCATACATAATGACAAAACTACTTTGATTTGAAAGTAGTTTTTTTACTTATTTTCTCCTTCTATTCCTCTACCCAAAAAAATTATATCTATTCCAACTTTTCATCATCAACTTTCACCATAGTATGCAATAATCCCCCATGAATAGTAGGAGAATGTCGGCTGTTTTTTACATTCTATAGCTATTGGTACCTATTAGAGACGAATATAGTCGAACATTTCTTTCAAGGTGCTTTGTGATTTTGACAAAAACTGTATGTCCTTCTGTTTATAATGAACTCACCGAATAAAACTAGGGTGGTGGATGTTGATGATTCAGAAGTATGCAAAAGAATGGACGGCGACTGGTGAGGAGCAATCTGCATTTCGGACGAAATGGACAAGCTTCACAAAAAGGGGAATGGAAAAAGTCTCGTCATTAACACGTGTTGCATTTTTTCAATATGGACTCATGATTGCCATCATCGGATTCTTACTTGGGAGAGCGATGATCTTATCTGAGCTCACACCATTTATCTTACCATTTTTGGCAGCGGTTTATATGTTGAAGCGGGAACGAGCTGGTATTGCGGCCCTTTCATTACTTGCAGGTGCGGCAACGGGTTATCATGGTCAAATACTTTTTGTTTTTGCAGCGATAATTGTATATGTACTTATCCAGAAAATTGTAAAGAAATATGTATATGATCTAGCAAAGGCATTGCCATATGTCGTATTTAGTGCAAGTATAACAACGCGACTTGGAATTGTCTTTTTTAGCGAAGGAACCGTTACTAGCTATGCTTTAATGATGGCGACAGTAGAAGCAGGCTTAAGCTTTATTTTAACAATGATTTTCGTCCAAAGTGTTCCGATTGTCACCTCACGGAAGCTACAGCAACCACTCCGTAATGAGGAGATCGTTTGTTTAATCATTTTACTTGCCTCTGTTATGACTGGAACGGTTGGCTGGATGATTTATGATATGACAGTTGAACATGTATTAGCTCGATACTTAGTTATCGCTTTTGCCTTTGTTGGAGGTGCTGCAATAGGTTCAACAGTTGGAGTAGTAACAGGGTTAATTCTAAGTTTAGCGAGTGTTGCTAGTTTATATCAAATGAGTTTATTAGCATTTGCCGGTCTTTTAGGAGGGCTCTTAAAAGAAGGGAAGAAAATGGGCGTCGGTATAGGGCTTTTAGTCGGTACTTTATTAATTGGCTTATATGGTGAAGGTGCAACAGAAGTATCTGTAACATTAATGGAATCAATGTTAGCGATTTTGATTTTCTTTTTAACACCGAAAAGTGTTTTTAGTAATCTAGCAAGATATATACCTGGAACCGTTGAGTATTCAAAAGAACAGCAGCAATATTTAAGGAAAATAAGAGATTTAACGGCGGGAAGAGTTGAGCAGTTTTCCACGTTGTTTCAAACCTTGTCCAACAGTTTTCAAACACCAATTATGCAAACAAATAATGAAGATGATGAGACAGAAGTAGATTATTTCCTAAGCAATGTTACGGAAAAGACATGCCAAACGTGCTTTAAGAAGGAGCGGTGCTGGGTTCAGAACTTCTCTAAAACATATGACTCAATGCATAAAATCATGACACAAACGGAAGATTACGGTGGAGTTAAGGATCAAATTTTAATGAATGAATGGAAGAAGCATTGTATAAAGCCAGACAAAGTCATTAAAGCAATTGAGCAAGAACATAATCAACATCAAGCGAACCAAAAGCTTAAGAAACAAGTCATGGAAAGTAGAAGGCTTGTTGCTGATCAGCTATTGGGTGTATCACGTGTGATGGGTGATTTTGCAAAGGAAATACAGAAGGAAAAAGAAGCTCACCATTATCAAGAGGATCAAATGCTTGAAGCTCTAAGAGGAGTAGGACTAGAAATAGGCCATATCGATATTTACAGTCTTGAAAAGGGAAATCTTGAAATTGAAATGAGTTTGTCTGCAAATAATAAGCATGGGCAGGCGGAAAAAATCATTGCACCGATGTTATCGGATTTAGTAAAAGAGACTGTTGTCGTCAAAAAAGAGGAATTTTCTTTTTACCCAAATGGGTATAGTCATATTTCCTTTGGTTCAGCGAAACAATTTGTTATAGATACAGGTGTGGCGCATGTTGCAAAAGGAGGAGCTTATGTTTCAGGTGATTGTTACTCTACGATTGAGCTTGGGACTGGTAAATATGCCATAGCGATAAGTGATGGAATGGGGAATGGTGAACGAGCTCATCTAGAAAGCAATGAAACTTTGCAACTGCTTCAAAAAGTATTGCAATCGGGCATTGAAGAGACAGTAGCGATAAAGTCCGTTAATTCAGTACTGTCGTTACGTACTACAGATGAGATCTTTTCTACCCTCGATTTAGCGATGATCGATCTTCAAGATGCAACTACTAGATTTTTGAAAATAGGTTCGATTCCTAGTTTTATTAAACGGGGCAATCAAGTCAGTAAAGTAGAGGCAAGCAATCTTCCTATGGGAATGATTCAAGAATTTGAAGTTGATGTTGTCAGCGAACAGTTAAAAGCAGGCGATCTTCTCATTATGATGAGTGATGGCATTTATGATGCCCCTAGACATGTTGAGAATAAGGAAGCTTGGATGAAACGACTACTGACAGAGATAAATACAGATGACCCTCAAGAAATAGCGGACCTAATTCTAGAGAAAATAATTCGAGATGAACAAGGCTCAATTGAAGATGATATGACAGTTGTTGTCGCTAAAGTAAAGCGAAATACACCAAAATGGTCAGCAATTCCAATCTACAAAAATCCAAAAATAGGGCGTAAGAAAGAAAAAAGAAAGGCAAGTTCATAATGTATTTTCATTTGGATTGCGTAAAGGGCAGAATGGGCCCTTTATGCAATTTATTTTTTTTTACACTCTTGATCTTAAAAAACGGATAAAAACCTTCATAACAATCAATCATAATTCGGTTTATTTTCGAAGGGGGAAATCGTTCGACAAATAGTTATGAGACGTATAAAACCTCTAAAGCTCGTGAATGATGGTAACAATTAAATTACTTTGGAGGGGACGCGTAATGAGTAAAGGAACTTTGAAGCAGATTTTGTTATTGACGGATGGGCATTCAAATCAAGGTGAGGATCCGGTTGCAATTGCGGCCTTGGCGAGGGAGCAAGGAATAACGGTAAATGTAATTGGTGTAGTGGATGGAGATCATTTAAATGAAAAAGGAATTGAAGAAATAGAATCGATTGCGATGTCTGGTGGAGGAGTAAGTCAGGTCGTTTACGCAAAGCAATTAGCACAAACAGTGCAAATGGTAACTAGAAAGGCTATGACGCAAACAATTCATGGTGTGGTCAACAAGGAACTCACACAAATTTTAGGGCAAAATCATGAAATTGAAGATCTTTCACCGGCTAAAAGAGGGCAAGTCATGGAAGTTGTCGACGAGTTAGGAGAAACAATGAATTTAGATGTTCTTATTCTCGTCGATACGAGTGCAAGCATGAGAAATAAACTACCGATGGTTCAAGAAGCATTAACTGATTTATCTATTAGTCTTACTTCTAGAATGGGAGCTAATCGGTTTGCTTTATATTCTTTCCCAGGCAAGAAAAAAGACATTGATAAGTTGCTTGATTGGACACCACAACTTAATTCTCTTACAGGAATTTTTCAAAAGCTATCTTCTGGTGGGATTACACCAACTGGCCCAGCATTGCAGGTAGCAATTGAGAAATTCCAAAAGTCAGGGGCGAGAAGGAGACTGATGGCTGGTGATGAAGAACAGCTATTCGAAGAGTCAGGAATGTAAGCTAGAATCAGGTAGTAAAATTGTTGGGAAATGGCATAGTCACCCTTATAAAATTGTCAGAACTCTTGGAGCAGGAGCGACAGGCACTGTTTATTTAGCTGAATCAGCTCATGGATTGGTTGCCGTTAAGGTTGGTACAGACAGTATGTCAATTACATCAGAGGTGAATGTTCTCAAGCATTTCTCGAAGGTTCAAGGACAAGTTCTTGGACCTTCTTTGTTAGATGTTGATGATTTAGTTACACAAGGCGATACTTACCCATTTTATGTAATGGAATATTTGAAGGGAGAGCCGTTTATTTTTTATATGCAAAATCGTGGCCGCGAGTGGTTGGGGATTTTAATGATCCAACTTCTTGGTGATTTACAACGGCTGCATACGGCAGGTTGGGTTTTTGGTGATTTGAAGCCAGATAATGTACTTGTTACAGGCCCCCAGCAAAAATAAGATGGCTTGATGTTGGCGGGACAACACTAATAGGACGTTCAATCAAAGAGTATACTGAGTTTTTTGATCGTGGCTACTGGGGGTTGGGCTCAAGAAAAGCGGAACCGAGTTATGATTTATTTGCCGTTGCCATGGTGATGATCAATTGTGCTTACCCAAGAAGGTTTGAAAAGCAAGGCGAGAAACCGTTAGCTTTTCTTAAGCAGAAAATTGAACAAGAATCATTATTGTTACCGTATCGCGATGTAATTATGAATGCTCTTCAAGGAAAATATGAAAATGCTGCTAGTATGCGGGAACAGATGGTGAAGGCTGTTTCGAAAAGTTCGACCTACAAGCATATCCCACAAAAGAAAGATAAGGATCAAAAGCCAGTCAAGAATGCAAAGAAAAATAAAAAGCAAAGAATAACAAAAAAAGAAAGGAAATCTTCCTACTTTGTTGAAATCTTCCTACTATCCTCTTTTCTTCTATTAGTATATATCCTATACTTATTTGGACAAATGATGTAGGAATATTAAGTTGGTTCTAGGTAATGGAGAGGTTGCAATGAATGCTGATCGTATGATGGATATATGTTTACTTGCTGGTGAGATTATGCTGACGTATGGAGCAGAAACATACCGAGTCGAGGAAACACTAGAGCGAATGGCCAAATCTGCTGACTTTAAAAATGTCCATAGTTTCGTTACGACAACTGGTATCTTTCTTTCCTTTGAAGAGGAGGGGAAGGGGGATGTAATGCAGATGATTCGAGTCGATGACCGAATGCAAGATTTGAATAAAGTAACACTTGTGAATCAAGTCTCAAGAGAGTTTGTGAATGGGGAAGTCTCTGGCAATCAAGCACTAGAGAAGTTAAAAGAAATATCAAAAGCACCTCCTAACTATTCTACCCTGTTGCTTCATTTTTCCTCTGGCGTAGCTGGGGGAGCATTCTCCTATATCTTTGGTGGAAACATTTACGATACTATTCCAGCATTTATTGCGGGTTTTGTTGCGAGCTGGGGATTGTGACACTGCAAGAGTATACGAATGTGAAGTTCTTTGCCGAGTTCATGTCAGCTTTTCTCGGTGGTACTGTAGCGATCCTTCTAGTCTTATTAGGACTAGGCGAAAACCTTGATCAAGTAATTATAGGAACACTAATGCCGCTCGTACCTGGTATTCCACTTACGAATGCTGTAAGGGACTTAATGTCGGGTGACCTCATAGCAGGAGTGGCAAGAGGTGCAGAGGCAGTGATAACAGCTTTATCAATTGCTACAGGTATTGCTCTAGCTATAGCCTTATTTCTTTAAGATAAACATTCGTTAGAGCGTAGTAGTTCCGGTGCAGTTAGTAATTTATGCACATAGGAGGAAGTAAATTGATTATTGAACTTTTCTTTTGTTTTATTGCAACAGTAGCATTTGGTGTTATTTTTAATGTCCCTAGACGGGTTCTGTGGATCGGTGGTGCCATCGGGGCGCTTGCTTGGTTCATTTATTCCACTTTGCCGAACTATGGCATGTCAGATGTATTTGCGACAGCGGTTGCTTCCCTCGTCTGTGCTACCCTTTCACACTTTCTTGCAAGGAAATATCGGGTGCCTGTTACGACATTCAGCATTCCAGCAATTATTCCATTAGTACCTGGTAGTAGAGCTTACTTTACAATGGTTGCTTTTGTGGACGGAGATTATATAAGTGGTCTCCAATTTGGAATTGAAACAATGCTTCGAGCTGGTGGCATAGCTGCAGGACTTGTGTTTGCGTTATCGATTTTTTCCATAGGTAAGGGAGGGATTGGTCAACGATATGAAAGCAGACGTACATAACTTTCTAGTAAAGCATCAGCTGATTGTAAAAGGAGATACGGTTTACGTTGCTGTTTCTGGAGGTCCTGATTCAATGGCATTGCTACACTATATGCAACAGAACAGAAACATCTATGGGATTGACGTGATCGCTTGTCATGTGAACCATCAACTTCGGGGCTCAGAGTCTGAACAAGATGCAGATTATGTAAGGCGATTTTGTGAAGAATATGAAATAGAGTACATAGAGAAACGAATTGATGTAAAAGAGTATGCAAAGAAGCACCAAGTTGGTACTCAAGTAGCAGCTAGAGAACTGAGATACCGCTGGTTTGAGGAAGTACTTAAGAACCCAACTGATAAATTGGTAACTGGTCATCATGGAGATGATCAAGTTGAGACGATGCTAATGAAAATGGTAAGAGGGAGTATCCCACTACATACATATGGAATACCTGTCAAACGGAAATTAGGCAATGGGTTGATTATTCGACCACTTTTAGGAATAACGAAAGCAAAAATAGAGCAATATTGTATAGAAGCAACTATTAATCCAAGGCGTGACTCCAGTAATCAATCTACAGTTTACACTCGGAATCGATTCCGACAAGACGTTTTGCCTTTATTGAAAAAGGAAAATCATAATCTTCATCTTCATATGCAGAGACAAAACGAATGGGCGCAAGACGATCATCAGATGTTGATGGATTTAGCAAAAGAGAAGCTAAGTGCAATTATTACAAAAAAAAGTGAACGAAACGTTACAATTTCTACGAAAGCATTTCTAAGTATAGGCGTTGCTTTACAAAGAAGGGTGATTCATCTAATATTAAATTATCTTTACGGAAAATATTCCCCATTCATTACGTCTATACATATTGAACAAGTACTAAACATGTTAGAGCGCGAAAAAACATCTTCAGAGCTACATTTAATGAATTCATTAATCGTAAGAAGAGATTATGATCTTTGTCATTTTTCACTAGGTCCATTGAATAAGATGACAGTACAAGCTCAAATTCTTAATGTCCCAGGCAAGGTAAGTGTCGGCTCTTGGGAGTTAGAATCCTTTGTAACAGAGCAATTAGATCTGAAAGAAGATCATCATCAGATCATCTTAGATTATGAGGAAATGAATGAACCACTTGTTGTTCGTACAAAGCAGCCACATGATTACATAGCTGCTAGAGGCATGGTTGGAACGAAAAAAGTGGGTCGGTTGTTTATCGACCGTAAGATCTCTAAGCAAGAGCGTGAACATTGGCCAATCCTGATTAATGCTAAGGGAGAGGTGCTTTGGGTACCATTGTTACATAGATCAAGGATCGCTAACTTAAATCGTCATACGAAGAAGGTTGTCGTAATATCGTGTAAACGTCGTGATGGTTGATTGAATTTTTTAGGAGGTTTATTCATTGATTAGAGACGAGATTCAAGAGGTTTTAATTTCTGAGGAACAGATTCAGGAGAAGTGTAGAGAGCTAGGGAAACAAATTACAGAAGAGTATGACGGGAAATTCCCGCTTGTAATTGGTGTATTAAAAGGCGCTATGCCATTCATGGGTGATTTAACAAAACGGATCGATACCCATATTGAAATGGATTTCATGGACGTCTCTAGCTATGGATCTGGAATGGTATCATCAGGAGAAGTGAAAATTTTAAAAGACTTAGACACTTCAGTAGAGGGTCGAGATGTTTTAATTTTAGAGGATATCATTGATAGCGGTCTTACACTTAGCTACCTTGTGAAGCTTTTCCACTATCGTAAAGCAAAATCAGTTAAAATTGTAACGCTATTAGATAAGCCGGATGGACGAAAAGTTGATTTAGTCCCTGACATGGCAGGCTTTATTGTTCCAGATGCGTTCGTTGTTGGTTATGGGTTAGATTATGCGGAAAGATATCGTAACTTACCTTACATCGGAGTATTAAAACCAGAGATTTATGAGAGTTAATGTTTGTGAACAAAAGTACAGTTGTGATACGATAAACAAAGCTCTATTGTCGTGGGAGGAGGTCAAGAATGAATCGTATATTCCGTAATACCATTTTTTATCTACTCATCTTTCTTGTAATTATTGGTATTGTAAATGTTTTTAGTTCGGATCAGACGGAAACTGAAAGTGTTACATTTACTGAATTGACCGAAAGACTTGAACAAGGAGAGGTACGTGAACTCTCTGTTAAACCAGTTCGTCAAGTTTATTTAGTACGGGGACAATTCACAAACCAAGACGAAGGTGAGTTTTTTGAAACATACGTATTAAAAAGTGAGCAAACCGCAGAGTTGTTAGCTAACGCTCAAGGCCCAGGTGGAACGCCTCTTGGTGTTGATGTTCAACCTGCTGATGAAACAAGTGGCTGGGTTACGTTCTTTACGTCAATCATTCCGTTTATTATTATCTTTATTTTATTCTTCTTCTTATTAAGCCAAGCTCAAGGTGGCGGAAGCCGTGTAATGAACTTTGGTAAAAGTAAGGCGAAGATGGTTAATGAGGATAAGAAGAAAGCGAAATTTAAAGATGTGGCTGGTGCCGATGAAGAAAAGCAAGAACTTGTTGAGGTTGTTGAATTCTTAAAGGATCCTCGCAAATTCTCTGCAATTGGTGCACGTATTCCAAAGGGTGTCCTTCTTGTTGGACCTCCAGGAACAGGTAAGACATTGCTTGCACGAGCGGTTGCCGGAGAGGCAGGAGTACCATTCTTCTCAATCAGTGGTTCTGATTTCGTTGAGATGTTTGTTGGGGTCGGTGCATCACGTGTACGTGATCTATTTGAGAATGCTAAGAAAAATGCTCCTTGTATTATCTTTATCGATGAGATTGATGCAGTAGGTCGTCAGCGTGGAGCAGGTCTTGGTGGTGGACATGACGAACGTGAGCAAACGTTAAACCAATTGTTAGTTGAGATGGATGGTTTCAGTGCGAACGAAGGAATCATCATTATCGCAGCGACAAACCGTGCTGATATCTTAGATCCAGCGTTACTACGTCCAGGTCGTTTTGACCGTCAGATTCAAGTGAACCGCCCTGATGTTATCGGACGTGAAGCTGTATTAAAAGTTCACGCTCGAAATAAGCCGTTAGATGACGATGTTAATCTTAAGGCAATTGCTGAGCGGACACCTGGTTTCTCTGGTGCTGATTTAGAGAACCTCCTAAATGAGGCTGCTTTAATTGCTGCAAGAGGCAATAAGACAAAAGTGAACATGATTCATGTTGAAGAAGCCATTGACCGTGTTATTGCAGGTCCTGCCAAGAAAAGCCGTGTTATTTCTCCAAAAGAGAAAAACATCGTTGCTTGGCATGAAGCAGGTCATACGGTAGTGGGTGTGAAGCTCGAGAGTGCTGATATGGTTCATAAAGTCACGATCGTTCCAAGAGGGATGGCTGGCGGATATGCCGTTATGCTTCCGAAAGAAGATCGTTACTTCATGACTAAGCCTGAACTTCTAGACAAAATTGTTGGATTGCTTGGTGGCCGCGTTGCTGAGGAAATTCAATTTGGCGAAGTGAGCACAGGCGCGCATAATGACTTCCAACGTGCAACAGGGATCGCCCGTAAAATGGTTACGGAGTATGGTATGAGTGAAAAGCTTGGACCAATGCAGTTTGGTTCAGGAAATTCTGGTGGCCAAGTATTTTTAGGTCGCGATATTCAAAATGAACAGAATTATAGTGATGCATTTGCTCACGAGATTGATCTTGAAGTACAACGCATTATTAAGGATAGCTATGAGCGTTGTAAGCAAATTCTTACTGAAAATAAAGCGAGCTTAGATCTAGTTGCTGAAACGTTATTGAAATTAGAAACGCTTGATGCAGAACAGATTAAATCGCTTATTAACGAAGGAAAGTTGCCTGAAAATCATCATACAACAAAGCATTTAGAGGAGAATGGTTCAGAGCAAGATCTAAAAGTGAACATTCATTCTAAAAAGGCTGAGGATGGAGTAGTAGAAGATTCAGAAGTGAAGACTGAAGAACAACCTTCATCAGATGAAAAAAAGAAAGAAGAATAAATACTTTTGGGGGATGTCGTTTGTCGACATCCCTTTATATATGGAAAGAGAAAGCTATAAAGCGTATGACATGGAATATGATGAAAATTGTTTTATAATGGACAAGTCGCTTTCGGTAAATCGATAGAGGGGATAACATATGATATTAGTAGCTGATGTTGGCAATTCAAACATTATGCTAGGGGTGTATGAAGAAAAAGAATTGAAATATCATTGGCGTGTTGCTACTAGCCGACAAAAGACAGAAGACGAATGGGCAATGATGATTAAAGGCTTATTTACTCATGAGAATCTAACTTTTGATGCAATTGAAGGAATTATTATTTCCTCTGTTGTTCCACCGATTATGTTTGCATTAGAACAGATGTGTAGAAAGTACTTTGATATAAAACCAATGATCATTGGTCCTGGGATTAAGACAGGGCTTAATGTGAAATACGATAATCCACGAGATGTGGGGGCTGACCGAATTGTAAATGCGGTAGCAGCAATTGAACTCTATGGTGCACCTCTTGTTATCGTTGACTTTGGAACGGCGACTACTTACTGTTACATTAATGAACATAAGCAGTATATGGGGGAGCAATTGCTCCTGGAATTTCAATTTCAACAGAGGCATTATATACGAGAGCATCCAAGCTCCCAAGAATAGAAATTGCTAAGCCGAAAAAAGTTTTTGGGACAAATACGGTTCATGCAATGCAAGCTGGCATATTCTATGGGTATGTCGGGCAAGTTGATGGCATTGTTAATAGAATGAAGGATTTATCTGACAAGACGCCAACGATAATCGCAACAGGTGGACTTGCATCCTTGATTGCGTCTGAAACGGAAACCATTGATGTAGTTGAGCCGTTTCTAACATTAAAAGGTTTACAGATGATTTACGAAAAAAATTCAAAGTGAGAGGGATATAAAATGGGAGATTATTTAGTAAAAGCAACCGCATTTAACGGAAAAGTACGAGCGTATTCACTTGTTGCAACAGACATGGTTAATGAAGCAGTAAGGCGCCAAGGAACATGGCCAACTGCATCAGCAGCTTTAGGACGTGCAATGATGGCTAGTACAATGATGGCTACAATGTTAAAAGGTGATTCTAAACTAACGGTAAGAATTGAAGGGCAAGGTCCAATCGGAGCGATTATTGTTGATGCCAATACGAAAGGAGAAACAAGAGGCTATGTATCAAATCCCCAAGTTCACTTTGATCTAAATAGTCAAGGTAAATTAGATGTTGCGCGAGCAGTTGGTACAAATGGTCATCTATCTGTAGTAAAAGATTTAGGGATGAAAGAGAACTTCACTGGAAGTGTCCCATTAGTATCAGGTGAACTAGGTGAAGATTTCACTTATTACTTTGCATCCTCTGAACAAACACCTTCCTCGGTAGGTGTTGGCGTTCTAGTTAATCCTGATAATACAATTCTTGCAGCTGGAGGCTTTATTATTCAACTTATGCCAGGAGCTGATGATGCTGTTATTGAAGAGATTGAAAAACGACTTTCTTCCATTCCGCCAATCTCAAAATTAGTAGAAGCAGGAATGCCGCCAGAAGAGATGATTTATGCGCTATTAGGAGATGACAATGTCAAAATTCTTGATACACAGTCGATTACGTTTGCGTGCCGCTGTTCAAAAGAACGAATTGAAAGTGCCATTATTAGTTTAGGAAAGGCTGAGATCCAATCAATGATTGATGAAGATGGTGGCGCCGAGACACATTGTTCATTCTGTAATGAAGAATATAAGCTCACGAAAGAGGAGTTAGAAAACCTTCTTGAAAAAAGCAAATAAATTTTGGTAATTTCGTCATGTATTAATTGACTTATCAGAAAACGTTTGATACTATAATCTTAATAAAACCAATGAAATTACTAGGGATTGAGGGGGCGTTTTTTGTGAAAGTAGTTAATTCAATTACTGAGCTTATCGGACAAACACCATTAGTGAAGTTAAATCGTCTTGTAACAGATAAACATGCAGATGTTTATTTAAAATTAGAATATATGAACCCAGGAAGCAGTGTTAAGGATCGTATCGCTTTAGCGATGATTGAAGCTGCTGAAAAAGCAGGGAAGTTGAAACCTGGTGTGAAAATTGTTGAGCCAACAAGTGGAAACACAGGAATTGGTCTTGCGATGGTTGCCGCAGCAAAAGGGTATGAGGCAACGTTAGTAATGCCTGAGACAATGAGTATGGAGCGTCGTAACCTTCTACGTGCTTACGGAGCAGAGTTAGTTCTTACACCAGGACCAGAGGGAATGGGTGGAGCGATTCGTAAAGCGACGGAACTTGCGAAACAAGAAGGCTACTTCATGCCACAACAATTCGAAAACGAAGCGAATCCAGAAATTCACCGCAACACAACAGGCAAAGAATTACTTGAACAAGTAGATGGTCAAATCGATGGATTTGTATCAGGAATCGGAACGGGTGGAACGATTACTGGTGCTGGTGGCTATTTAAAGGAGCATTTCCCGAATTTGCATATTGCAGCGGTTGAGCCAAAAGATTCACCAGTATTATCAGGTGGAAACCCTGGGCCTCATAAAATTCAAGGAATTGGGGCAGGTTTTGTTCCTAGTATTTTAAATACAGAAATATATGATGAAGTGATTCAAGTTGCAAACGATGAAGCATTTGAATATGCACGTCGTGCGGCGAAAGAAGAAGGAATTCTAGGTGGTATCTCTTCAGGTGCAGCTATTTCAGCAGCTTTACAACTAGCTGAAAAATTAGGACCTGGGAAGAAAGTCGTTGCCATTATTCCTTCAAATGGAGAGCGTTACTTAAGTACTCCACTTTACCAATTCGAAGATTAATTAAATATTTTGAAGAAGAGAGTAACTTAAGGTCAGTCGACCTTAAGTTGCTCTTTTTTGTTAAGTAAAGATAGCAAAAAAGCTATAGATTTTATTCTGTTTTCTATGTTGAATGGGTTTTCGATACTGGGGAAAGCTAAAGAATGATTAGAAGATGAAGGGAGTATGGTTGGTAGTGAGTGAAAATGTAACCATTTTGCTTAGAACGATCGTAGTGTTTGTCATCATTCTAACGTTTTTTAGGTTTATGGGTAAGAAGGAGCTAGGAGAATTAAGTTTACTAGATATTATTGTTTCTTTAATGATTGCGGAATTAGCAGTAATTGCTATTGAGAATCCTGGCGTATCAATGATAAGAGGGCTTGCGCCAATCTTTTTATTAATCTTTATTCAAGTTACATTAACCTTCTTTAGTTTAAAGCATCAGAAATTCCGTGACATTATTGAAGGAAGGCCCGTTATGATAATAGAAAATGGAAAAATGAATCAGAAAAATATGAGGCGTCAACGTTACAATATCGACGATGTCTTATTTCAATTACGTGAAAAAGGGATATCAGATATTAGAGAAGTTGATTATGCTATGCTTGAAAGGTCTGGGAACTTGTCGATCTTTAAAAAGGATGAGACCACTTCTATATTCACACTACCTCTAATCCAAGACGGCGTTATTCAAGATGAGCATTTAGTCATAATAAAGAAAACAAAAGAATGGTTGCTAAGTGAATTAAGAAAGTTGGGATACGACCGAATTAAAGATATCTTTTATTGTAGTTACATGGAGGGTGAATTTTTCATAGAAGAAAGAGATAAAAAGTATGTACAGCACTAAAGCATAAGCGACGCAGTCATTGTGTTGTTTTTCTATTATAATCTCATGTAGAATAGGGAAAAAGAATGGAAACGGAAGTGAGTATGTTGCAACAGAAGAAGGAAACGAACAGAACGAGTGCAGTTAGGTCATGTAAGTTCGATGAAAAAAAATGGTTTGCACGTTATTTGCATTTATCGGCTGAAGAACCCCAACATGTTTTGTTAGAAAGTGGACGAGGGGGGCGCTATAGCATTATTGGCTTAAGGCCATTTGCGACGATAAGTGGAAAAGAAGAAGTGTTAACAATTGAACAGGATGGAAGAACAGTAGAGAAGAAAGGGCCGCTTCTTGCTAGTTTAAAAGAAACACTTGCACCATACTCGCAATCTACAATTGAAGGGCTCCCTCCATTTCAAGGTGGAGCAATAGGATATTTCTCTTATGATATAGTTAGGGAAATTGAAAAGCTACCTCCACTAGCTAAAGATGATTTAGCGTTGCCTGATGTATATTTCCTCTTGTTTAATGATGTGTTTATTTATGATCATCTAGAGAACAAATTGTGGATCATTGTCAATGGTGAATATGAAAAAAAGAAAGAGCTAGAACAAAAAGCACAAGATTATATGGAATCATGGGAACAAGCTCAAGAAGAGCCGTTACTTCGAGATTCCGTATTAAAGGGATCTGACGATAAGACAGCTTCTTTATCAGACGATGACTTTTGTAAAGCTGTTGAAAAGATTCAGCAATACATAGCAGCAGGTGATGTCTTCCAAGTTAATTTATCTGTGAGACAGTCTAGAGATTTAACGGTAGACCCAATTAAAGTCTATGAAGCTCTTCGAAAAATCAATCCGTCTCCGTATATGAGTTATTTCCATACTCCTTCTTTTCAATTTGTTAGTGCTTCGCCAGAATTACTTGTAAAGAAAAACGGAACAGAACTAAGTACTAGACCAATCGCAGGTACTCGTTCAAGAGGGAAAAGTGAAGAAGAAGATGAGCAATTAGCGAATACATTAATAAACAATGAAAAAGAACGTGCAGAGCATGTGATGCTAGTTGACTTGGAGCGTAATGATCTAGGTAGAGTATCTGCCTATGGGACAGTTGAAGTCGATGAACTTATGGTTATTGAAAAGTATTCACATGTTATGCATATTGTATCAAATGTAAAAGGGACGCTTGCAGAAGAAAAAGACTTATACGATGTCATTCGTGCAACTTTTCCTGGAGGAACCATAACCGGAGCTCCTAAAGTAAGGACGATGGAAATAATAGAAGAGCTTGAACCTGTAAGACGAGGCATTTATACTGGATCTATAGGATGGATTGGCTTCAATGAAAATATGGAGCTAAATATTGCAATCCGGACGATGGTTTGTAAGGGTGGACAAGCCCATGTGCAAGCTGGTGCTGGAATTGTCATTGATTCCATTCCATCGAATGAATATAAAGAATCATTGAAAAAAGCAAGAGCGCTTTGGCACGCATTAGAGCAAAGCGAAGAAGAGATGAGAAACAGAACAGTTAGCTTGAGCTGAGGAGGAGAAAAAAATGATATTAATGATTGATAACTATGATTCGTTTACGTATAACTTGGTGCAATATCTAGGGGAAATGGGACAGGAGTTGGTCGTTAAGCGTAATGATCAAATTACGATTGAGGAGATTGAACAATTAAATCCTGATTTTCTAATGATCTCTCCAGGACCTTGCAGCCCAAATGAGGCGGGAATTAGTTTGCAAGCAATCGAGTATTTTGCTGGGAAATTGCCGATCTTTGGAGTTTGTTTAGGGCATCAATCAATTGCTCAAGTATTCGGAGGAGATGTTATTCGAGCAGATCGTTTAATGCATGGAAAAACGTCTGATGTTACTCATAATGGTGAGACTATTTTCGAAGGATTATCCTCACCTCTAACAGTTACCAGATACCATTCTTTAATTGTTAAAAAAGAAACGTTACCTGATAGTCTCGTTATCACAGCTGAAACGGATGAAGGGGAGATCATGGCATTGCGTCACCGTGACCTTCCAATAGAAGGAGTCCAATTTCATCCAGAATCAATTATGACTTCTGAAGGCAAACAGCTTCTTCGTAATTTCATCGATAAGTATGGCAAGGAGAAGACAGCGTGTACGTCTATGTAAATGGCGCTATTGTTGAAAAAGACCAGGCAATGGTGTCTGCTTTTGACCATGGTTATATGTATGGTATTGGTCTTTTTGAAACTTTTCGCGTTGATAATGGTCATCCGTTTCTCTTGGATGACCATTTTCAGCGTTTAAAAGCGAGTCTAAAAGAAGTTGGAATTGAGTGGTCAATGTCAAAAGAGGAAGTTCTTGCTGTGTTACATAAGCTTCTTGACGCAAATCAATTAAGAGATGCTTATGTAAGGTGGAATGTGTCTGCTGGTATTCATGACCTTGGTTTGTATAGTGGAGGATATACAGAGCCTACAACCATTGTTTATATGAAGCCTCTTCCAAAAGGAATGCTACTTAAAAAAGATGCGGTGGTTCTTCAGATGAACCGTAACTCACCTGAAGGAAGTTTTCGTTTCAAATCGCATCATTTTCTAAATAATGTTTTGGCAAAACGTGAATTAGGCGAAGCTACAAATGTAGAAGGTGTTTTTCTAACAGAGGCAGGATTTGTTGCGGAAGGAATTGTTTCAAATGTCTTTTGGGTTAAAGATGGAATCGTTTATACACCTGATATTAATACAGGCATTTTAGATGGAGTGACACGAAACTTTGTTTTGGCTTTATTACATAAAAAAGCAATTCCGTACCAAATTGGTTATTATTCAAAAGATGAGTTGTTGAATGCTGATGAGGCGTTTGTTACAAATTCAATACAAGAAATCGTTACATTGCAATCAATAAATGGTCATTCATATAAGGGGAGTTCACTTGCAGCTAAATTGAAACGAGACTTTGACTTTTACAAAAGAGAACAACTTTGGAGCCGATCGGAGGTTATGGAGGAAGACTATGAGTAAGATAAAAATGGTGGAACGTTTGTTCGAAGACATTAATAAGAGAACGCTAATTATGGGCATTTTAAATATAACACCGGATTCATTTTCTGACGGTGGGAAGTTTAATGAGCTAGAGGTTGCTGTTGCGCGGGCGAAGCAAATGGTTGAGGATGGAGCTGATATTATCGATATTGGCGGAGAATCAACAAGGCCTGGTTTCACACCTGTAGTAGCGGAAGAGGAAATTCGTCGAGTTGTTCCGGTTATAGAAGCGGTAGCAAGTGAGGTAAATGTTCCAATTTCAATTGATACTTATAAGGCCGAGGTAGGAAAACGTGCTTTAGAAGCCGGTGCTAGTATTTTGAACGACGTTTGGGGTGCTAAATGGGATAAGGAGATGGCTCAAGTAGCGGCTGAGTCTAATGCACCTATTATTTTGACGCATAATCGCCATAAAGAGGAATACATCGACTTAATGAATGATGTTATTTCTGACTTGAACGAGAGCATTGACCTTTGTCTACAGGCAGGAGTGAAGAAGGAGAATATAATTCTTGATCCTGGTATTGGATTTGCAAAAACCTATGAAGAAAACATGGACGTTATGAGAAACTTAGAACAGATTGTTGGCATTGGTTATCCTGTACTCCTTGGTACATCAAGAAAGAGTGTCGTAGCTAAAACACTTAACTTACCTGTAGATGAAAGAGTGGAAGGTACAGGAGCGACTGTGTGCTATGGTATTATGAAGGGATGTCAAATGATGAGGGTCCATGATGTTAAAGAAATGTCACGAATGGCTAAAATGATGGATGCTTTGCTACGGAAAGGAGACCAACCAAATGGATAAAATCTATTTGAATCAGATGGCCTTTTTTGGATATCATGGTGTGTTTCAAGAAGAGCAAAAATTAGGTCAACGATTTATAGTTGATGTTACTCTTTGTTTAGATTTATCTCGTGCTGGTTCGAAAGATGATTTAGAAGAAACGATTAATTATGGCGAAGTATATGGGAAAGTCAAAGAAATTGTAGAAGGTAAGCCTTATAAATTGGTTGAGGCGGTAGCCGAGAACATTGCAGCTGTATTGTTGCGAGACTTTCCATTGTTAAATCAGTGTACCGTTAAAGTAATTAAACCAGACCCGCCAATACCAGGTCATTATCAATCTGTGGCGGTAGAGTTGGTGAGGGATCGCACATGAATCATGATGTATATATCGCTTTAGGGTCTAATATTGGAGATCGTTATGATCATTTGAAGACAGCTATTCATCTTCTTGATCAACATGAGAGGATATCAGTTGAAAAGCAATCATCAATCTATGAAACCGAGCCAGTAGGCTATGTGAATCAGCAAGCTTTTTTGAACATGGTCATCTACGTAAAGACCGATTTATCACCTAGGGAATTATTGGATGTAACGCAAGCAATTGAGACGCGGTGTGGGCGCAAACGTGATATTAGGTGGGGACCAAGAACTATAGATCTTGACATTTTGCTGTTTGACCAAGAAAATATGGTGATGGAGACCCTTTCGATACCTCATCCTAGAATGTGGGAGCGTGCATTTGTGATGATTCCTTTAATGGAATTGCAACCAATGCTCAAAGCACCTCACTCTGATAAATCATTAGAAGAGATATACAAAGCACTACCAGATAAAGAAGGGGTACGGAAATGGAATCCAGGAATAGTGGAAGAAGAATTCGAGCCTATCGCAAGCTTAAAGGCTATACACAAGAAGAATTTGCAAGACAGATAGGGATGTCTGTTTCGTTACTTGGTGAGGTCGAAAGAGGAAATCGACTAGCCAGTGAACCGGCAATCGAGCGAATGGCTACGGTATTAAATATAAGCAAGGAAGAATTAACAGTGTAACGTTCGATAATTTGGAGGTGAAGAAAATGTTGAAGATCGGAAACATTGAGATGAAGAATCAAGTTGTTTTAGCGCCTATGGCAGGTGTGTGTAATCCTGCATTCAGATTAATTGCTAAAGAATTCGGAGCAGGTTTAGTATGTGCAGAAATGGTGAGTGACAAAGCTATTTTGCATAAAAATCAAAAATCATTAAGTATGCTTTATGTTGATGAACGTGAGAAACCGTTAAGCCTACAAATCTTTGGTGGAGAACGTGAGACGCTTGTAGAAGCAGCGAAGTTTGTAGATAAACATACAAATGCTGACATCATTGATATTAATATGGGATGTCCGGTTCCTAAGATTACAAAATGTGATGCTGGAGCTAAATGGTTGTTAGATCCTAATAAAATCTATGAGATGGTCGCTGCAACTGTTGATGCAGTTAATAAACCAGTTACGGTAAAAATGCGGATCGGTTGGGATTCAGATCATATATATGCTATTGAGAATGCTCGTGCAGTTGAACGTGCAGGAGGAAGTGCAGTAGCTGTGCATGGACGTACGCGCGTTCAAATGTATGAAGGTGTTGCAGATTGGAACATCATTAAAGAAGTTAAGGATGCCGTCGGTATTCCTGTAATTGGTAACGGGGATGTGAAGACGCCTCAAGATGCCCGCCGTATGTTAGATGAGACGGGGGTAGATGGAGTGATGATTGGAAGAGCGGCCTTAGGTAATCCTTGGATGCTCTATCAAACTATCCAATATCTTGAGAATGGTGTGCAACCATCTGAACCGACTCCAAGGGAAAAAATTGATGTATGTATGCTCCACTTAGACCGTTTAATTAAATTAAAGGGTGAAAATGTTGCTGTACGTGAGATGAGAAAGCATGCAGCTTGGTATCTTAAAGGAATGCGTGGAAATGGGCGCGTTCGAGATAAGGTTAATAGTTTTGAGACAAGAAACGATGTGGTTAGCACATTATATACTTTTGTTGATGAAATAGAAGCTAGTATGGTTGAAGAATCAAGTGCAGTTTGACTTTTTTGACTGACTTCACTATAATGCGTGTGTGATTAGTATGCTGCCAGTGTGTGTCACTGGCAGTTTTTCTACATAGAGACAGTTGACAGGTTCGTAAAATTTATAATAGAGGAGATGTTGATAAAGATGACTCAAGAGCTCGAGTTGAATGATCAGCTAGCTGTAAGAAGAGAAAAGTTAAGTCAGTTACAAGAACAAGGGATGGATCCATTTGGCGGCCGCTTTGAACGTTCACATACAGCGAAAGAAATGAATGAAGCTTTTGGAGAAGAAACAAAAGAGGTATTAGAAGAAGCGGGTAATCAAGTAACTTTTGCAGGACGTATTATGACTAAGCGCGGAAAAGGAAAAGCCGGCTTTGCTCATGTACAAGATTTAACGGGACAAGTTCAAATTTATGTGCGTCTTGATGCCGTCGGAGAAGAACAATACCAAATTTTCAACACGATTGATATTGGAGATATCGTCGGTGTAACAGGTACAGCGTTTAAAACAAAAGTTGGCGAATTATCTATTAAAGTAACAGAATTTCAATTATTATCAAAATCTCTTCGTCCTTTGCCTGATAAATTCCATGGTTTAAAAGACGTTGAGCAGCGCTACCGTCAACGTTATGTTGATTTGATCATGAACCCAGAAGTGCGTGATACATTTGTTATGCGTAGTCGGATCTTACAATCTATGCGCCGTTATCTTGATTCAAAAGGGTATTTAGAAGTAGAAACACCAACTATGCATTCAATTGCTGGAGGTGCATCTGCTCGTCCGTTTGTTACACACCATAATGCGCTTGATATGACTCTATATATGCGTATTGCAATTGAACTCCATTTAAAGCGTCTAATTGTAGGTGGCTTAGAAAAGGTTTATGAAATTGGTCGAGTATTTCGTAATGAAGGTGTGTCAACGAGACATAACCCAGAGTTTACAATGATTGAGTTGTATGAAGCTTATGCAGATTATCAAGACATTATGAAGCTTACTGAAGAATTAGTAGCGCACATAGCTAGAGAAGTACTTGGCACAACGACAGTAACTTATGGAGACTATGAGGTAGATTTAGAGCCAAAATGGAAAAGAGTCCACATGGTTGATGCAATTAAAGAGAAAACAGGTGTAGACTTCTGGAAGGAGATGTCTGATGAGGAGGCTCGCTCAATCGCGAAAGAGCATAATGTGCCTGTTAAAGAAACAATGACGTATGGTCATGTTGTGAATGAATTCTTTGAACATTTTGTTGAAGAGGATTTAATTCAACCGACATTTATTTACGGCCATCCTCTTGCGATTTCACCTCTTGCAAAAAAGAATCCAGAGGACCCACGTTTCACCGATCGCTTTGAATTGTTCATTGTAGGTAGAGAACATGCTAATGCATTTACTGAGTTAAATGATCCAATAGATCAACGTCAACGTTTTGAACAACAATTAGTTGAACGTGAACAAGGTGATGATGAAGCTCATATGATGGATGAGGATTTTGTAGAAGCGCTTGAATATGGTATGCCTCCTACTGGTGGATTAGGAATCGGGATTGATCGATTAGTCATGTTGTTAACGAATGCTCCTTCAATTAGGGACGTTCTGTTATTCCCGCAAATGCGTCACCGTGAGCAAGGAGAGTAACAATATAGTAGGGAAAAGAGGCTAACAATAGAGTTAGGCCTCTTTTTTTAAAATTAGTTTTTTTGAAAAGGATTTTTTTAAGAAAAAGTGTTGCATTTAAGTTTTTTAGATGGTATATTATTTCTTGTCGCCAAGAACGACAACGACTTTTAAAAAACATATTGACAAACCTACTGAGGTTTGGTAAGATGTGAAAGTCGTCATCAAACGACAAAAAAGTTCTTTGAAAACTGAACAAAAGCCAAGCGAAAGAGATACATGATATCTCGTCAATTTTAAGTGATTTTGTAAAATCACAATGAAGTATCGTTAGCGATACGATTTGAGCACAAATCAAACACTTTTATGGAGAGTTTGATCCTGGCTCAGGACGAACGCTGGCGGCGTGCCTAATACATGCAAGTCGAGCGGACTGATTAAGAGCTTGCTCTTATGACGTTAGCGGCGGACGGGTGAGTAACACGTGGGCAACCTGCCCTGTAGACTGGGATAACATCGAGAAATCGGTGCTAATACCGGATAACATCTGAGACCTCATGGTCTTAGACTAAAAGATGGCTCCGGCTATCACTACAGGATGGGCCCGCGGCGCATTAGCTAGTTGGTAAGGTAATGGCTTACCAAGGCGACGATGCGTAGCCGACCTGAGAGGGTGATCGGCCACACTGGGACTGAGATACGGCCCAGACTCCTACGGGAGGCAGCAGTAGGGAATCTTCCGCAATGGACGAAAGTCTGACGGAGCAACGCCGCGTGAGTGATGAAGGATTTCGGTTCGTAAAGCTCTGTTGTTAGGGAAGAACAAGTATCGTTCGAATAGGGCGGTACCTTGACGGTACCTAACCAGAAAGCCACGGCTAACTACGTGCCAGCAGCCGCGGTAATACGTAGGTGGCAAGCGTTGTCCGGAATTATTGGGCGTAAAGCGCGCGCAGGCGGTCTTTTAAGTCTGATGTGAAAGCCCACGGCTCAACCGTGGAGGGTCATTGGAAACTGGGAGACTTGAGTACAGAAGAGGAGAGTGGAATTCCACGTGTAGCGGTGAAATGCGTAGATATGTGGAGGAACACCAGTGGCGAAGGCGACTCTCTGGTCTGTAACTGACGCTGAGGCGCGAAAGCGTGGGGAGCAAACAGGATTAGATACCCTGGTAGTCCACGCCGTAAACGATGAGTGCTAGGTGTTAGGGGTTTCGATGCCCTTAGTGCCGAAGTTAACACATTAAGCACTCCGCCTGGGGAGTACGACCGCAAGGTTGAAACTCAAAGGAATTGACGGGGGCCCGCACAAGCAGTGGAGCATGTGGTTTAATTCGAAGCAACGCGAAGAACCTTACCAGGTCTTGACATCCTTTGACCACCCTAGAGATAGGGCTTTCCCCTTCGGGGACAAAGTGACAGGTGGTGCATGGTTGTCGTCAGCTCGTGTCGTGAGATGTTGGGTTAAGTCCCGCAACGAGCGCAACCCTTGATCTTAGTTGCCAGCATTTAGTTGGGCACTCTAAGGTGACTGCCGGTGACAAACCGGAGGAAGGTGGGGATGACGTCAAATCATCATGCCCCTTATGACCTGGGCTACACACGTGCTACAATGGATGGTACAAAGAGCAGCAAAACCGCGAGGTCGAGCCAATCTCATAAAGCCATTCTCAGTTCGGATTGTAGGCTGCAACTCGCCTACATGAAGCCGGAATTGCTAGTAATCGCGGATCAGCATGCCGCGGTGAATACGTTCCCGGGCCTTGTACACACCGCCCGTCACACCACGAGAGTTTGTAACACCCGAAGTCGGTGGAGTAACCCTTTTGGGAGCTAGCCGCCTAAGGTGGGACAGATGATTGGGGTGAAGTCGTAACAAGGTAGCCGTATCGGAAGGTGCGGCTGGATCACCTCCTTTCTATGGAGTAATACTCTAGTCGATATATGGTTTTAGAACCATATAACGCTTTGGTCTTTTGTTCAGTTTTGAAGGAACTCCCTTCAATTAATAGAAACTAACTTTGTAAGAAAAAAGTTAGTGACTTTGGTTCTTTGAAAACTAGATAATGCAATAGAAACAATGTTAGTTTTATCGGTATCTTATTTATAAGAGAAGATCAAACGAGCATGTCAAGAATTCAAGTGATTTTTGAAAAATCACATCCGAAATACCTTTTTTAATTTGGTTAAGTTAGAAAGGGCGCACGGTGGATGCCTTGGCACTAGGAGCCTAAGAAGGACGCGACGAACGGCGAAACGCCTCGGGGAGCTGTAAGTAAGCTTTGATCCGAGGATATCCGAATGGGGGAACCCACCATCCGTAATGGGATGGTACCCATACCTGAATACATAGGGTATGAGGAGGCAGACCTGGGGAACTGAAACATCTAAGTACCCAGAGGAAGAGAAAGCAAATGCGATTTCCCAAGTAGCGGCGAGCGAAACGGAAACAGCCCAAACCAAGAGGCTTGCCTCTTGGGGTTGTAGGACGTCTCATACGGAGTTACAAAAGACGAACATAGGTGAAGCGATCTGGAAAGATCCGCAGTATAAGGTAACAGCCCTGTAGCCGAAATGCCCGTCTCTCCGAGACGTATCCTGAGTACGGCGGGACACGTGAAACCCCGTCGGAATCCGGGAGGACCATCTCCCAAGGCTAAATACTCCCTAGTGACCGATAGTGAACCAGTACCGTGAGGGAAAGGTGAAAAGCACCCCGGAAGGGGAGTGAAAGAGATCCTGAAACCGTGTGCCTACAACTAGTTGGAGCCCATTTACGGGTGACAGCGTGCCTTTTGTAGAATGAACCGGCGAGTTACGATCCCGTGCAAGGTTAAGCTGAATAGGCGGAGCCGCAGCGAAAGCGAGTCTGAATAGGGCGCATTAGTACGTGGTCGTAGACCCGAAACCGTGTGATCTACCCATGTCCAGGGTGAAGTTCAGGTAACACTGAATGGAGGCCCGAACCCACGCACGTTGAAAAGTGCGGGGATGAGGTGTGGGTAGGGGTGAAATGCCAATCGAACTCGGAAATAGCTGGTTCTCCCCGAAATAGCTTTAGGGCTAGCCTCGAGGGAAGAGTATTGGAGGTAGAGCACTGATTGGACTAGGGGTCCCCACAGGATTACCGAATTCAGTCAAACTCCGAATGCCAAATACTTATCCTCGGGAGTCAGACTGCGAGTGCTAAGATCCGTAGTCAAGAGGGAAACAGCCCAGACCATCAGCTAAGGTCCCAAAGTATACGTTAAGTGGAAAAGGATGTGGAGTTGCCCAGACAACCAGGATGTTGGCTTAGAAGCAGCCACCATTTAAAGAGTGCGTAATAGCTCACTGGTCGAGTGACTCTGCGCCGAAAATGTACCGGGGCTAAACGTATCACCGAAGCTATGGATTGACACCTTCTGGTGTCAGTGGTAGGGGAGCGTTCTAAGTGCAGCGAAGTCAGACCGAGAGGACTGGTGGAGCGCTTAGAAGTGAGAATGCCGGTATGAGTAGCGAAAAGAGGGGTGAGAATCCCCTCCGTCGAAAGCCCAAGGTTTCCTGAGGAAGGCTCGTCCGCTCAGGGTCAGTCGGGACCTAAGCCGAGGCCGAAAGGCGTAGGCGATGGACAACAGGTTGAAATTCCTGTACCACCTCCTCACCGTTTGAGCAATGGGGGGACGCAGAAAGGTAGGGTAAGCGCGCTGATGGATATGCGCGTCCAAGCAGTTAGGCTGGAAAGTAGGCAAATCCGCTTTCCATAAAAGCTGAGCTGTGATGGCGAGGGAAATATTAGTACCGAAGTTCCTGATCCTACACTGCCTAGAAAAGCCTCTAGCGAGGTGAGAGGTGCCCGTACCGCAAACCGACACAGGTAGGCGAGAAGAGAATTCTAAGACGCTCGGGAGAACTCTCGTTAAGGAACTCGGCAAAATGACCCCGTAACTTCGGGAGAAGGGGTGCTCTATTAGGGTGCAAGCCCGAGAGAGCCGCAGTGAAAAGATCCAAGCGACTGTTTAGCAAAAACACAGGTCTCTGCGAAGCCGCAAGGCGAAGTATAGGGGCTGACACCTGCCCGGTGCTGGAAGGTTAAGAGGAGGGGTTATCCTTTGGGAGAAGCTCTGAATTGAAGCCCCAGTAAACGGCGGCCGTAACTATAACGGTCCTAAGGTAGCGAAATTCCTTGTCGGGTAAGTTCCGACCCGCACGAATGGTGTAACGATTTGGATACTGTCTCAACGAGAGACCCGGTGAAATTATAGTACCTGTGAAGATGCAGGTTACCCGCGACAGGACGGAAAGACCCCATGGAGCTTTACTGTAGCTTGATATTGGATGTTGGTACAGTTTGTACAGGATAGGTAGGAGCCTTGGAAGCGTGAGCGCCAGCTTACGTGGAGGCGTCGGTGGGATACTACCCTGACTGTGCTGACATTCTAACCTCGAGCCGTGATCCGGTTCAGGGACAGTGTCAGGTGGGCAGTTTGACTGGGGCGGTCGCCTCCTAAACAGTAACGGAGGCGCCCAAAGGTTCCCTCAGAATGGTTGGAAATCATTCGTAGAGTGCAAAGGCAAAAGGGAGCTTGACTGCGAGACCTACAAGTCGAGCAGGGACGAAAGTCGGGCTTAGTGATCCGGTGGTTCCGCATGGAAGGGCCATCGCTCAACGGATAAAAGCTACCCTGGGGATAACAGGCTTATCTCCCCCAAGAGTCCACATCGACGGGGAGGTTTGGCACCTCGATGTCGGCTCATCGCATCCTGGGGCTGAAGTAGGTCCCAAGGGTTGGGCTGTTCGCCCATTAAAGCGGTACGCGAGCTGGGTTCAGAACGTCGTGAGACAGTTCGGTCCCTATCCGTCGCGGGCGTAGGAAATTTGAGAGGAGCTGTCCTTAGTACGAGAGGACCGGGATGGACACACCGCTGGTGTACCAGTTGTTCCGCCAGGAGCATAGCTGGGTAGCTACGTGTGGACGGGATAAGTGCTGAAAGCATCTAAGCATGAAGCCCCCCTCAAGATGAGATTTCCCATGGAGTTAATCCAGTAAGACCCCTTAGAGATGATGAGGTTGATAGGTCTGGTGTGGAAGCGTGGCGACACGTGGAGCTGACAGATACTAATCGGTCGAGGACTTATCCAATATATTCTTGAGTTTCTATTACGCATTATCTAGTTTTGAGAGAACCATTCTCTTAAATAGTCTGGTGGCGATAGCGAAGAGGTCACACCCGTTCCCATGCCGAACACGGTCGTTAAGCTCTTCTGCGCCGATGGTAGTTGGGGGCTTCCCCCTGTGAGAGTAGGACGTTGCCAGGCAGATAAAAGACAATCCACTGGGTTGTCTTTTTTAATATGCATAAACATCATGCTCAAGGCGCAGAAGAGCGCTGTTTCGAAGAAACAGCATCTTCTCCGAATAAGCCGATGGAGCATCGTGAGTATGCTTCAAACATGACAATATTGTTTCATCTGATAATGCCATCCTTGATCCGAATGTATGAGGAGGTTATGTTCTTCTGGTAAGCCCTCTAGAGCGTTCTCTAACATATCCGAAACAAGTGAAAATGTTGGTCTTAATCCGATTGAATATGTGATGATTTCTTCGTTAAATAAATCTAATATAGGCGATAAATAAAGCTTTTCACCAAATAATTTAAACTCTGTTATATCCGTTACCCACTTCTGATTTGGGGTATCCGCTGTAAATTGACGGTCTAAATAATTTGGCGCTGTTTTACCTACAGTACCTTTATAAGATTTATATTTTTTCATTAGTACTAGGCATTTTAGTCCAAGCTCTTTCATGATACGTTGAACCTTTTTATGATTCACTTTTTGTCCACGATTTGCCAGCTCATCACGAATACGGCGGTAACCGTAACGCCCTTCGTGTTCCTCATAAATAGACTTAATTTCAGCTTTCAAATTACCATCTGAATCTATACGATTCATTCGCTTCACTAAATCATAGTATGTACTGCGGGGAATATCAGCTAGTTTCACGAGTGCCTTCACCGGGTATTTATGCCTTAACTCATAGACTACTTGCGCTTTGTCTTGTTTGGTGATTTTTCCTTGTTTTGAACTAAGGCATTCAACTTTTTTAGATACTCATTCTCCATCTCCAATTGTTGAATACGCGCTTCAAGTGCCTCTACTGATCCCCTAACTGGTGCTGTTTTGGGTTGTTTATTGGATTTCTCTTTCATGCATGGACGCCCCTTGTATCTAGGTTCAAGGGCTTCTACACCACTAATCTCTAACTTTTTCTGCCAATCATAAACCATTGTATAGCTAGAGATCTTAAAGAGAGCTGCGGTATCCATTAATGACGCACCCGATTGAACCATGTAATTTAGTACGTCTAGTTTAAAGGAAGCGGGATAATTTGTATAGGAATTACAAAATCCTTCTTCTCCATGTAATTCATATAATTTCAGCCAATATTGAAATTGGGCTCTCGTAACACCTACTTCTTTTGCATATTCTTTTTGTGAAATGGTATCGGAATTAAACCCATGAATAATTGATAACTTTTTATCAGGTGTATATTTACTCATAAAAAAACTGCACCCCTCATTGTTAGTTGTGTCTAACAATTGGGGTGCAGTTCATAATGGAATGCTTTTTTCTGCACATGTAGAGGGCGCAGAAGAGCTCTGATCGTGAATAAACTTCATTGAAAGTGCATCATGTCCCCTGGTCATGGAGCACCAGGACATTGCTAGGCGGGTAAAGCACAATCAAATTGATTGTGCTTTTTTGTAGTGTGCCCGGCATGTCTAACAGCTAGGTGGTGTAAGTCCACTACAGGCTTGGCAGTGGGAACTGTTAGCGAATGGCAAGGGTGTCTAGGGTGACCTAGAATCTGAAGGAAGCCGGACGCAAAATCTCGGGACAACGAACAGAAACTGGATATAAGGCTGGCTGGGGACGGACGAGTTTCCTATACAAAACGAAGTCCAACACTGCCCGAATCTCCTACAGTAAATCCAGTGTCTACGAGAGGAAAGCGGTTAGACTTACCCGGGGAGGTCTTACCGGGGTTTTCGAGATGAAGAAATTTCATAAGAAAACAACGAGTTCAGTGATGAGCTTGTGAACGGTAAGAAGTCAGCAGAGGTCATAGTAGTCCAGTGGATGAAGGACCGAACAATAAGAATCTTGGAACTAACGGAGGTGAGAAGTATGCATCGACCACAGAAAACATCAAAAGATGGCTACCTGCTAGAACATAAGGTGGAACCTGAACATAAAGCGGAAGCGTGCAGTATACTTCACGCTGAACCTAGAAGAAGAGATGGTGAAAGTTCAGAATTGATCAGCGAGATTATTGATCGAGATAACCTCAATAGGGCTTATAAAAGAGTCAAGAAGAACAAAGGAAAACCTGGGATAGACGGAATGACGGTAGACAAATTGCCACTATTCTTAGCCGAAGAGAGAAGGTCTCTTGTGCTTTCCATTAAAGATGGAACGTATCAACCACAACCCGTTAAGCGGGTTGAAATTCCGAAGCAGGATGGTTCAAAAAGAAAGCTAGGAATTCCCACGGTCAAAGACCGACTTGTCCAACAAGCGATTCTTCAAGTAATTGAAAAATGGATCAACCCCCATTTCTCCGAAAACAGTTTTGGCTTCCGCCCAAACCGAAGTGCTCACGACGCAATCGGAAAAGCAAAACAGTACTATGAAGAGAGATACCGATACGTGGTAGACATTGATATGAAGCAGTACTTCGATACAGTCAACCATGATAAACTCATGTATCATGTAGAGGAATTTATTCAGGACCCAATAGTGCTTAAGCTAATTCGTAAATTCCTGCGAAGTGGCATTATGATTGGTGAAAAATATGAGCCAAGCGAGGTTGGAACTCCTCAAGGAGGAAATCTATCACCGCTTCTTAGTAACGCCTATCTTCACCAACTGGACCTAGAACTAGAAAGGCGTGGTCATAAGTTTATCCGCTACGCAGATGACTGTAACATTTACGTGAAAAGCCAAAGGGCTGGAGAGAGAGTATTAAAAAGCATTACAAAATTTCTTGAAGAAAAACTAAAGCTAACGGTGAATAAGGAGAAGAGTGAAGTTGGTAAACCGACGAAACGGAAGTTTCTAGGGTTCTGTATACATCCAACAAGAAATGGAGCACAAGTCCGTCCGCATACTAAGGCGAAAAAGAGCCTCGAAGAAAAAGTAAGAAAACTAACTTCCCGCAAACGACCAGGAGAGATCCGTGAGATCATCAAGGAGGTCAACCAAGTAACTAGGGGGTGGATCAACTATTATGGGGTTGGTCTTGTGAAAACCTATGTTCAAGAAATTGATCGTTGGATACGTCGAAGGATTAGACAAATAATCTGGAAAAGGTGGAAGAAGGTTAAAACTCGCTTTAAAAGTCTTATCAAACTAAAAATCCCCAAACAAAAGGCTTGGGAGTGGGCAAACACTCGGAAAGGCTACTGGCATATTTCAAATAGTTTCATCTTAAATACCGCGATAGCAAATCATCTTCTTGAACGAATTGGATTACTCAATCTTACTCAACTATATTCCTCGATAAATTCTAAACACACTTAACTTATTGAACCGCCGTATACGGACCCGTACGTACGGTGGTGTGAGAGGTCGGAGGCTAAACACCTCCTCCTACTCGATTAAAAAAAGATCCCTCAAGTCAGAAGGAATTATATCTAATAATATGGGTTTGTTCAATTCCCAAAGGAGACCGACCAAGCCTCTTACAAAGATGAAGCATAAGCATTCAAGAGGCATCTCCTTTTCTAATTTAACAAACTTAATTATTAATACATTAGTATTTATGTTTCAATAAGCATAAAAAAGGATATAGTCCTCTAGAGACAAAATCATTCTCAACAATAATTAGAGGAGGAGAAAAGATGCTGCAACCAAACGGACTCCAACAATTAAAAGATCAGTATGCATGTGATAAAGGTGTTTTAACTATTTATTTAAATACTGACCAGACGAGTAATGATCAACAAAAGGGAGAATGGAAAATAAGGCTAAAAAATGGTTTGAAGAAATTGGAGCAATATATAGAACGTATGAACGCTAACCAAATTCAGACATTTAAAAAGCTAAAGAAAAATGCTTTGAAAGAGATTGAAAACTTACAGCTGCAATTACCTAAAAGTTTTGTTTTAGTTGCTTCAGAAAAGGGTGGTTTATATTTAAAAGAGTTAAGGATACAAGTAGAAAATGAATTTCAATGGGATAAGGAACCGAAATTCTTACAGTTGGAGAACTTACAAAAGAGGTATCCACAAGAAGGAATTTTGCTTATTCAAAAAGAAAATATATATATGATTGAAACAAGTTTGGGAGAAGTAAACGAAGAGACTCTCTATAGTCTGGAGTTAGAAAGTGCAGATTGGAAGCCATATGAGGGTAATGCAGCTCGTGATAGAATGGCTTCAAGTGCCAATCACCGCGATAAGTATGACCAGAGATTTGAGGCTAATCAAATTAGATGGCTGAAGCAACTTGCATCTGATTTAGAACAGCAAGGGGTAAAAAGAGGTTGGAAGCATGTATATTTGCTTGGTGAAAAAGAATTAGTAACTGAATTTGAGAAACAAGTCAAATTGATAAATAAAACAAAAATTAATAAAAATTATACTAATTTGACATCGATGGAAATTCTGAATCAATTATTAGTATCATAAACTAAAGGGGGCGTCTTTAAAGGTCTATTTTTGATCTTTTAAAGACGCCCTCGAAAGCAATGAGCAGACGGAGTAAAAAACTCGATCTTTAATTTTATAATATTCTCTACTCTGATGTTATGTACTCTATAAGCCTGGTTATACTAGATGAATGCATACATATTGCACTTTTTAAGAAGAGAGCATATAATATTTACAAAGTCAAAGAAAGTCAAAGTCAAACGAGGAGGGAGGGCGAAGCTTGAGGAATATTTCAGACATCATTGAGGAGTACCTGAAAGCAACGATTAAAAATAGTGGTAATGATCCATTAGAAATTAAACGTAGTGAGATTGCAAAGAAGTTTCAATGTGTGCCTTCACAAATCAATTACGTCATTCAAACACGTTTTACTCTTGAAAAGGGCTATCAAGTAGAAAGCAAAAGAGGTGGTGGAGGATATATTCGCATTATTAAAGTCAGTCCCCATGATCATTTAGACTTACTTGACCAAATGATAAAAATCACAGGAAAAAATATTGATCAGAATACAGCTGAGAATATTATTTTGCGTTTATATGAAGAAAATGCAGTTACAAAAAGAGAAGCGAATCTCATGTTAAGTGTAATGGATCGAACACTCTATAATGCTGAAGTAACTCACCGTGATGAGGTTAGATCTAATATTTTAAGAGCGATGTTACAAACATTAAAATATAAAGAATTATCATAGAGGGGAGGAGTTTTGTTGATTTGTCAGGAATGTAATAAAAGACAAGCAAGTTTGCATTTTGCCAAAATCATTAATGGTGAAAAAACTGAGTTTCATATTTGTGAGCAATGTGCGAAGGAAAAAGGAGAGTATTTTCCTGGTGCAAACAGTTTCTCCATCCACCAACTTTTATCAGGGCTGCTTAATTTTGAACAACCAATAAAAAAAGAAAACGAACAAACTTCGGTAAAGAAGCTTGAATGCGAAAAGTGTGGAATGACTTATGAGCAGTTTACTCAAGTTGGACGCTTTGGATGTGCTGATTGTTATAAGAGCTTTGATTCAAAGTTAGAGCCAATATTGAAAAGAGTCCATAGTGGCAACCATACACATGCAGGAAAGCTCCCTGAGAGAATAGGCGGAGGAATTCAAATTCAAAGGCAAATAGAGACTTTAAAACAAGAGCTGAAAGGGTTAATTGAGCTGGAAGAGTTTGAAAAAGCTGCGGAACTTAGGGATCAAATTCGTCTATTAGAAAAACAAAAGAATGAACAAGAGGAGGGCTGATAAGATGTCACTCCAACAATTTATTTCAGAAGCATTAAGTCCTTGGATGAAAAAAGATGGGCCAGATTCGGATATTGTCCTAAGTAGCCGAATAAGATTAGCTAGAAACCTGAAAGAATATAAATTTCCTTTAATCGCTTCGATGGAAGAGTCATATGCAACGAGCAAGCATGTTGGTGAAGCCTTAACACAAGAAGAGTTTCATTCAATTGGATCTCTTGAGTGGCTACGTATCGATGATATGAAGACAAATGAGAAAAGGGTTCTAGTTGAAAAACATTTAATAAGCCCTCATTTAGCGGATCAGTCAAAGCATGGGGCAGTTTTACTTGATAAAGATGAAGCTGTCAGCATTATGATCAATGAAGAGGATCATATTCGAATTCAATGTTTATTGCCAGGTTTCCAATTAGGAAAGGGATTAGACAAAGCGAATCAAATCGATGATTGGATTGAGCAACGCTTGACATATGCATTTGATGAAAAGAGAGGCTATCTTACAAGCTGTCCCACAAATGTTGGGACAGGTTTACGAGCATCTGTGATGATGCATTTACCAGCACTTGCTATGACTCAACAATTAAATCGTATTTTACCAGCAATTAATCAATTAGGGTTAGTTGTTAGAGGAATTTACGGTGAAGGTAGCGAAGCTTTAGGTAACCTGTTCCAAATCTCGAACCAATTGACACTTGGCAAATCAGAGGAGGACATTGTTGAAGATTTAAGAGGGGTAGTATTACAGCTCATTCAGCAAGAACGGACAGCCAGAGAGAATCTGCTAGATCAATCAAGGTTGCAATTGGAAGATCGTGTTCATCGTTCTTTTGGAATTTTAGCGCATAGCCGTTTAATTGAATCAAAAGAAGCGACTCAACGTTTATCTAATGTGAGACTTGGAATTGATTTAGGGTTGATTAAAGGTCTTTCAGGTAACATTTTAAATGAGTTAATGATTTTAACTCAGCCTGGATTTTTGCAGCAATATGCAGGAGAGGTTTTATCGCCTGAGTTGCGAGATGAAAGAAGGGCAACCTTGATAAGGGAAAGATTGAAATTAGAGGAAGAAACCAACGAATAATCTGGAGGTGGACGTTTTATGATGTTTGGACGTTTTACAGAGAGAGCTCAAAAGGTATTGGCATTAGCACAAGAGGAAGCAGTTCGTTTAGGTCACAATAATATTGGGACAGAGCATATTTTACTTGGACTTATTAGAGAGGGAGAAGGAATTGCTGCTAAAGCCCTTCAAGCTCTTGGACTTGGTTCTGAGAAAATACAAAAAGAAGTAGAAACTTTGATTGGTAAGGGGCAAGAAGGTTCTAAAACTATTCATTATACTCCTAGAGCAAAAAAAGTAATTGAGTTATCAATGGATGAAGCTCGTAAGCTAGGACACTCTTATGTGGGGACTGAACATATCCTTCTTGGTTTAATTCGTGAAGGAGAAGGCGTGGCAGCGCGCGTACTTAATAACTTAGGTGTAAGCTTAAACAAAGCACGTCAGCAAGTGTTACAACTTCTAGGGAGCAATGAAGTGGGTAGTTCATCTGGGCAAAGTACTGGATCAAGCAATGCTAATACGCCAACACTTGATAGCTTAGCACGTGACTTAACAGCAGTTGCAAGAGAAGAATCTCTTGATCCTGTTATTGGTCGTAGCAAAGAGATTGAAAGAGTAATACAAGTACTAAGCCGTCGTACAAAAAACAACCCTGTTTTAATAGGTGAGCCTGGGGTTGGTAAAACGGCAATTGCGGAAGGATTAGCTCAAGCAATTATTGCCAATGAAGTACCTGAAACGTTACGTAATAAGCGTGTTATGACCCTTGATATGGGTACAGTAGTGGCAGGGACTAAATATCGTGGTGAGTTTGAGGACCGTTTAAAGAAGGTAATGGATGAAATTCGTCAAGCAGGAAATGTCATTCTTTTCATTGATGAGCTTCATACGTTAATTGGTGCCGGTGGTGCTGAAGGTGCTATTGATGCATCAAATATTCTTAAACCATCGTTAGCGCGTGGCGAGCTTCAATGTATTGGTGCCACGACCCTTGATGAGTACCGTAAATATATCGAGAAGGATGCTGCGCTAGAACGACGTTTCCAACCTATTCAAGTCAATGAACCAACTCTTGACGAATCAGTTCAAATCTTAAGAGGTCTTCGTGATCGTTATGAAGCACATCATCGTGTAACGATTACAGATGATGCCATTGAAGCAGCTGTTAAGCTTTCAGATCGCTACATTTCAGATCGTTTCCTACCAGATAAAGCAATTGATTTAATTGATGAAGCGGGTTCGAAAGTTCGCTTGAAATCGTATACTGCACCGCCTAACTTAAAAGAGTTAGAACAGCGCCTCGATGAGACAAGAAAAGAGAAGGATGCTGCAGTCCAGAGTCAGGAGTTTGAAAAAGCAGCTTCTCTACGTGATTCAGAGCAACGTCTACGTGAAGAGCTTGAAGAAATGAAGAATGAATGGAAAAAGAAACAAGGGCAAGAAGATACAGAAGTAACAAGTGAGGATATCGCCCAAGTTGTTGCGAGCTGGACTGGAGTTCCTGTTTCAAAACTAGCAGAAGAAGAAACAGATCGTTTATTAAAAATGGAAGAAATCCTTCATGAGCGTGTAGTTGGCCAAGAAGAAGCTGTTAAATCGATTTCTAAAGCTGTTCGTCGAGCTCGTGCAGGGCTTAAGGATCCAAAGCGTCCAATCGGATCGTTTATTTTCCTAGGACCAACAGGGGTAGGGAAAACAGAACTTGCTAGAGCTGTTGCTGAAACACTGTTTGGTGATGAAGATTCAGTGATCCGTATTGATATGTCTGAGTATATGGAAAAGCATACGACAAGCCGACTTGTAGGTTCTCCTCCAGGGTATGTAGGACATGATGATGGGGGTCAATTAACAGAAAAGGTTCGTCGCAAACCATATTCAGTAATTTTGCTTGATGAAATTGAAAAAGCACACCCTGAAGTTTTCAATATCTTGCTTCAAGTGTTAGAGGATGGCCGCTTAACAGACTCAAAAGGTAGAACAGTTGACTTCCGTAACACGGCAATTATTATGACGTCAAATGTCGGTGCGAGTACGTTAAAACGAAATAAATTCCTAGGTTTTAATACTGAGGGAGAAGGTCAAGAATACAGAGATATGAAAGATAAGGTAATGGAAGAATTAAAACGTAGCTTCCGTCCAGAATTCCTTAATCGTATTGATGAATTAATTGTCTTCCACTCCTTAGAGAAAAAGCACATCCGTGAAATTATTACATTAATGGCTGATCAGTTAAAAACTCGTTTATTTGAGCAAGGAATTGAGTTTGAATTATCAGAAGCGGCAAAAGATAAAATCACTGATCTTGGCTTTGATCCAGAGTACGGAGCTCGTCCATTACGCCGTGCTCTTCAAAAACAAGTAGAAGATCGCTTGTCGGAAGAATTACTTAAAGGGACCATTGCCAAAGGACAAAAAGCGATTATCGACGTTAAAGATGGAGAACTATACGTAGAAGCTGTAAATGCAAAAGAAAATCTACAAGTATAGGATTAACAAGGTCGAATTTTAGTTTCTACTACACAGAAAAGCCGGGAGATAGTCATAATCTCTCGGCTTTTTGCCATATACTATCTAGAAGTGCGACCTTTCTTCTTTACTTTGATACAATAGAGACATAGAAATTAGAAGAAGGAAGTGAGTCGATGGCCAAAAAGAAAACAAAATTTGTTTGTCAGGAATGCGGATATGAATCTGCAAAGTGGATGGGGAAATGTCCAGGGTGTCAAAGTTGGAACTCGATGGTTGAAGAGTTCGAACCGTCAGCAAAGCAAGCAAGTAGAAGCTATGTGACATCAGCAACTACTGGATCAAAGCCTCAATCAATTGTTTCTGTGCAAAGTGAGACGGAACCAAGAATTAGCACGACGATGATGGAATTAGATCGTGTACTTGGTGGTGGGATTGTCCCTGGATCTCTAGTACTTGTAGGAGGAGATCCTGGTATTGGAAAATCAACGCTTTTATTGCAGTTGTCATCAAAATTAGCAGAAACAAAACACAGGGTGTTATATATATCTGGTGAGGAATCAGTCAAACAAACGAAATTGCGATCGGAGCGTTTGGGTGTATCATCAGCCGAACTTTATGTATTAGCTGAGACTGATATTTCTTTTATTGAGCGGGCGATAGATGAGGTTCAGCCGACACTAGTTGTCATCGATTCGATTCAAACCGTGTATCAAGAGGAAATTACTTCGGCGCCTGGTAGTGTCGCCCAAGTTCGAGAGTGTACAGCGGCATTTATGAGGATTGCTAAAACAAAAGGAATTGCCATTTTTATTGTGGGGCATGTAACAAAGCAAGGGTCAATTGCAGGCCCTAAATTACTCGAACATATGGTTGATTCAGTTCTTTACTTTGAGGGAGAACGCCATCATACGTATCGGATTTTGAGAGCGGTAAAAAATAGATTTGGTTCGACGAATGAAATGGGTATATTTGAGATGAAAGAAGTAGGGTTAGAAGAGGTATTAAATCCATCTGAAATTTTCCTTGAAGAACGTTCTCAAGGCGCTGCTGGCTCAATTGTCGTTGCATCGATGGAAGGAACAAGACCTGTTCTTGTAGAATTACAAGCATTGATCTCACCAACTAGTTTCGGGAACCCAAGGAGAATGGCTACTGGTGTTGATCATAACCGTGTATCACTGTTAATGGCTGTACTTGAGAAACGGGTTGGATTGTTGTTACAAAATCAAGATGCTTATATTAATGTAGCTGGGGGAATTAGGTTAGATGAACCGGCAATCGATTTGGCTATTGCATTAAGTATTGCTTCGAGTTTTAGAAATCAATTGACAAGCCCAACCGATGTTGCAATCGGAGAAGTAGGATTAACAGGAGAAATCAGACGCGTCTCACGAATTGAGCAGAGAGTGAATGAAGCGGCTAAACTTGGATTTAAAAGGGTCATTATTCCTGAGAAAAATTTAGGTGGTTGGACGTATCCAAAGGAAATTCAAGTTATCGGTGTGCCGACATTAGAGAGAGCGCTTGAAGTAGGATTAGGAGGATAAAAATGAATGATGGAAAAAAACGGCATGCTTTTATTCAAAATGTCTTAAAGCTAGTTGCTCCAGGGACTGATTTAAGAGCAGGTATTGATAATGTTCTTCGAGCGAAAACAGGTGGCTTAATTGTTATAGGTTATGATAATGCGATGATGCCGATTGTTGATGGGGGCTTTTTTATTAATTGCGATTTCTCACCTGCCTATTTGTATGAGTTAGCAAAGATGGATGGAGCCATTATCTTAAGTGAGGATGGCAAAAGAATTTTATATGCGAATACACAGCTCGTACCGAATAATGGAATTGCTTCAAATGAAACGGGTATTCGTCATCGAACGGCAGAACGTGTCGCAAAGCAAACCGGTAATTTAGTCGTTTCAATCTCCCAAAGGAGAAATGTTATTACGCTGTATCAAGGAGACTACCGCTACTCACTCAAAGACATTGGAGTGATCTTAACAAAAGCCAATCAGGCAATTCAAACATTGGAAAAGTACAAAGTCGTCCTTGACCAAGGAATTACGAATTTAGGGGCTTTAGAGTTTGAGCAGCTAGTTACTTTCCATGAAGTAACGCAAGTTCTTCATCGTGTGCAAATGGTCCTTCGTATTAAACGTGAAATCTTAAATTATATTAATGAACTAGGTAACGAAGGTCGTCTTATTACCATGCAATTAAATGAACTTGTTGCTAATACAGAAAAAGAAGCCATTCTTTTAATCAAGGATTATGTCAAAGATCCAAATCAAAACGCGAGTGAGATTTTAAAAGATTTAACGAAAACGCAAACCGAAGAATTACTTGATGAACAAGAGATTGTTAAGGTACTAGGTTATAGTAAGAATATTAATATTCAAGAGCAGGCTGTTTCTCCAAGAGGTTACCGAATTTTATATCGAATTCCAAGACTGCCACTAACGATTATCGAAAATGTTATAGAGAAATACGGGAATTTAACAAACATTTTATTTGCAAGTACGGAAGAACTCGATGAAGTAGAAGGAGTCGGCGAACACCGAGCGAAAATGATCAAAGACGGCTTAACACGCATACAAGAACAGCTGTTCGTAGATCGGCATATTTAGTAGTTTGCATTGACGTAAGGAATAAATAGCGTTATAATAAAAAGTTTTCTGAATTGACAAAAATTTACCCGTTTGATACGTTAAAAAGACTATATGGAATAATCTTGAGATTTTATGTGAAATGTAGTTAGGTAGGTTTCAATTTTACATTCTTGTCTATAATAATAAAAGGGAGGTGAATATGGATATGCTAAAGCGAATAGTACAGCTTTTCTTCGTTCTAGTTGGAGGAACTTTAGGATTTCTCTATCTTCCAGAACTAATCCATATTATTAATTTAGGTGAAGTTCCTAACTGGGTTACAAGTTCATATGCCGGAGCAGTGTTTGGTGCTATTATTTTATTTTTTGCAACATTTTGGCTAGCTGATTATATTGTTAACTTAATGAAGATTATGGAAGAGGCTATTGTGCGTGCCCCAGTAACGGATGTGTTGTTTGGAACGATGGGTCTAATTGTAGGTTTAATTGTAGCATATTTAATAGGAATTCCTTTAAATGCTATCAATATACCTGTTGTAAGTACAGTTCTACCAATTTTTGTGACGATCTTTGTTGGATATTTTGGTTTTCAGATTGGTTTTAAGAAGCGTGATGAACTTATTAATTTATTTACCATAACTCGTAATTTAGGCAAGAAGAAAGAAGAGGAAGATCTAGAAAAGCAAGATGCGGCTTTTGGAAAACAATTAAAGATTCTCGATACAAGTGTAATTATTGATGGCCGAATCGCAGATATTTGTAAGACTGGTTTTCTAGAAGGTACCCTTGTTATACCAGGATTTGTTTTAGAAGAGTTGCAGCATATTGCAGATTCATCTGATGTGCTTAAGAGAAATCGAGGTCGTCGTGGATTAGATATTCTTAATAAAATTCAAAAGGAACTACCGACCAATGTTGAAATTTATGAAGGAGATTTTGAAGACATATCTGAAGTAGATAGTAAGTTGGTCAAATTAGCAAAGCTTTCTCAAGGAATTGTTGTTACTAACGATTTTAACCTTAATAAAGTGTGTGAACTGCAAGGTGTTTCTGTATTAAATATTAATGATTTAGCTAATGCTGTTAAGCCGGTAGTATTACCTGGAGAAGAACTGAAGGTACAGGTTATAAAAGATGGAAAAGAGCAGCATCAAGGCGTTGCTTATCTAGATGATGGCACGATGATTGTCGTAGAAGGTGGTCGTGACTACATTGGAAAGCATATTGATGTTGTTGTCACAAGTGTCTTGCAAACAAGTGCTGGCCGGATGATTTTTGCAAAACCGAAGCTATTAGAAAAGGCATTATAATTCTTTTATTCAAGCGCTCGATTCCATTATGGATAGTGCGCTTCTCTTTTGTCCAAAAAAGAAAGTATGAAAAGTACAAGCGTGACTAAGACAAACATATGTAACTAGGTGGAAGAACATGCTAAAATAATGAGGGTTTAATGAGAGAAAGTGAACGATTGATTTTGGGATGACCAAATAGGAGAGGCTGACATGAACTATAGTGTTGTAATTCCAGCAGCGGGACAAGGAAAACGTATGAGAGCCGGGAAAAACAAACAATTTCTTGAACTTAGGGGAGAGCCCTTAATTATTCACACACTTCGATTATTTGATGAAGATGCATCGTGTGAACAAATTGTCCTTGTTGCCAACCAAGATGAAATAGAAACAATGAGAGAGTTAGTGAAACAGTACGGAATCTCGAAGGTTTCAGCGATTCTAAAAGGAGGCAAAGAGAGGCAAGACAGTGTAAGACATGGAATTGAATGTCTAACAGAAGATCAGATTGTGCTCGTACATGATGGGGCACGTCCTTTTATTACTCATGAAGTAATCAGCAGACTCGTTACAAATGCAATGAAACATGGTGCTGCCATTGTAGCTGTCCCAGTAAAAGACACAATTAAACGAGTAAAAGAAGGCCTTGTAATGGAAACTCAAAAAAGAGAAGAGTTATGGTCTGTACAAACGCCACAAGCGTTTAAATGGTCTCTTATAAGTGAGGCACACCAAAAAGCGTGTGAACATAATGTAATAGGAACAGATGATGCTAGTTTAGTGGAGTGGCTAGGACATGAAGTTTCGATCGTGGAAGGGGATTATCAAAATATCAAACTGACGACCCCTGATGATCTGCTTTTTGCAGAGGCAATTTTAACAGAGAGAGAAAGGAAACGATGATAATGAGAATTGGACAAGGATTTGATGTACATCAATTAGTGGAAGGAAGACCTCTTATTCTAGGGGAATCACAATCCCTTATGAAAAAGGATTATTAGGGCATTCAGATGCTGATGTATTATTACATACGATTACAGATGCAGCACTAGGAGCAATAGGTGAAGGCGATATCGGTAAACACTTCCCAGATACTGACCCTGAGTTTAAAGATGCTGATTCAGCAAAGCTTCTAACTCATGTTTGGGAGCTTGTAAAAGAAAAAGGATTTAAGTTAGGCAATATTGACTGTACCATCATTGCTCAACAACCGAAAATGGCCCCACATATCGAAACAATCAGAACTCGAATAGCGGAACTCCTTGAAGCCGACATTAGCCAAGTCAATGTCAAAGCCACGACAACCGAAAAATTAGGCTTCACAGGAAGAGGAGAAGGAATCGCTTCACAAGCAGTGATTTTATTAGTCGAATCATAAAAAAGGTCGCACTTTACTTTTTTTATGATTCGACGAAGCGATAGCGAAGCCGTTGCATCTTTTAAGTCTTTTGGGTGCCTTTCTCAAAAGACGCGCAACGAGAGAAGCATCGCCTCAAATAAATAAAAAAGGTCGCACTTTACTTTTTTTATGATTCGACGGGAACTAGCTTGACCGAAAAAGCGAGAATGCTAAAATAGATTAAGGAAAAATGCATATGAATATGCTAGAAACGGAAGGTGTTAGTATGGGAAGTGATGTTCGTGTAAGGTTCGCGCCAAGTCCAACAGGACATTTACATATCGGTGGTGCTCGTTCTGCATTATTTAATTACCTATTTGCAAAAAGCCAAGGAGGTAAATTTATTTTACGAATTGAGGATACAGATCAGGCTCGCAATGTTGGCCAAGCGAAAGAGAAATTGTTAGATAGTTTGAAGTGGCTTGGTATGGAGTGGGACGAGAGTATCGATGTTGGCGGTGAGTATGGTCCATATAGCTGTATGGAGCGCCTTGGTTTGTATAAGGAATATATTAGTCAGCTTCTTGAAACAGGAAAAGCGTACTATTGCTATATGACTGAAGATGAATTAGAGGCTGAACGTGAAGAACAAAGATCACGTGGGGAAACACCAAAGTATAGTGGACGCGACCGTGATCTAACAGAAGAACAGCGCCAATCCTATGAAGCAAAGGGGTTAAAGCCTGTCGTACGTTTTCGAGTACCTGAAGGAAAAGATATTAAGATCGATGATGCTGTCCGCGGAGAAGTAACGTTTGAGTCAGACGGCATTGGCGATTTTGTCATTGCTCGAAAAGATGGTGTTCCGATGTACAATTTTGCCGTCGTAATTGATGACCATCTAATGAAGATTTCTCATGTTATTCGTGGAGAAGAGCATTTATCGAATACGCCTAGACAAGTGTTGCTTTACGAGGCATTTGGCTGGGATGTACCACGTTTTGCTCACGCATCGCTTATTTTAAATCCAGATCGTCAAAAAATGAGTAAGCGTGATGAGTCTATTATTCAATTTGTTGAACAATATAAAGAGCTTGGTTATATGCCAGAAGCCTTAGTGAACTTCCTTGCCTTATTAGGATGGTCTCCAGTTGGAGAAGAAGAGATCTTCTCGATGCAGCAATTAGGGGAACAATTTTCACTAGAACGTGTATCCAAAGCACCAGCTGTTTTTGACACAGAAAAGCTGGCTTGGATGAACAATCAATACTTAAAACAAGCGGACCTTGATACAGTCGTTGATCTTGCCCTGCCACACTTAATTCAGGCTGGGAAATTGCCGGAAGATTTGTCGGTTGACCAAAAAGAGTGGGCACGTAAGTTAATTAGCTTGTATCAAGAACAAATGCAATATGGTGCGGAAATTGTTGAGTTAACAGAACTTTTCTTTAAGCCAGAAATTGAGTATAATGAGGAAGCGCAGGATGTATTAAAGGAAGAGCAAGTGCCTGAGGTGCTGATTTATTTTGAACAACAACTTGAAAGCACTGATGAGTTCACGGCAGCAACGATTAAAGCAGCAATGAAAGCAACACAAAAAGCAACTGGTCACAAAGGGAAGAAACTTTTTATGCCGATCCGTGTGGCGACAACTGGTCAAACACATGGCCGTTCGCTAGAGGATTCAATTGAACTTCTTGGGAAGGATATTGTTATTGCACGCTTGAAAAAAGTTGTAAACAATTAAGGAACCCTTAAGTTTGTTAGCATAGGATATAATAAGATTTTAAAAAGATATCGCGTTGAGAGGGAAAAGTAGAAGAGTGTTTGCCTTACAGAGAGGACCATCTTGGCTGGAAATGGTTCAGGACACACTTTTTGAATATGCACCCTTGAGCCTTTTTCCGAAAAGTTTTGAGTAGGGAAAAGCGGATAGCTCCGTTAAAAGCAAAGAGATTAGCAGATATTTTTACTGCTAGAAAACAGAGTGGAACCGCGCGTTGACGCCTCTGTGCATGTACATGCACAGAGGCGTTTTTTTTCTGAAGCGTATGAATTGGTTTCAAAAAAAGGGGGAAGAGGAGAAGATGGGAATAAGATTTCGCACATTATTAAATGATGTCGATGTAGTGTTTGAACAAGATCCTGCAGCCCGGAGCCGTTTAGAAGTCATCTTCACCTACTCCGGTGTTCATGCTATTTGGGCTCATAGATTAGCCCACTGGTTTTGGAAACGTAAGTTGTTCTTTATTGCTAGGGGAATTTCACAAATTAGTCGCTTTTTCACAGGGATTGAGATCCATCCGGGAGCAGTTATTGGCCAACGGCTTTTTATTGACCATGGAATGGGTGTCGTCATAGGGGAAACTTGTGAAATCGGAGATAATGTAACCATTTATCAAGGAGTAACTCTTGGGGGGACAGGGAAAGAAAAAGGCAAGCGTCACCCCACGGTTGAAGACAATGTACTTATCGCCTCGGGAGCTAAAATACTAGGTTCATTTAAAATTGGGGAAAATTCTCGTATAGGTGCTGGGTCAGTTGTGCTGAAAGAAGTACCACCAAACTCAACGGTTGTAGGCATACCAGGTAAAATTGTTGTCCAAGATGGTGTGAAAGTGGAGCATGGACTAAACCACCACATTCTTCCTGATCCAATTGCTGATAAATTAAAGGAACTTGAAGAAGAAATAAAAGCATTAAAAGCGTTAAAGCTAGAGGAAGAACAAAGAGAAAAATCTTACTCACGAGAGTAGCTTCTTGCATATGGTAAGAGTGAAAAAAGTAAGAAGGAGTCATGTAAATGTCTATTCATGTATATAACAGTCTCACAAAAAAGAAGGAAAGATTCATACCAATTGAAGAAGGTAAAGTAAAGATGTATGTATGCGGGCCAACCGTATATAACTATATTCATATTGGAAATGCTAGACCACCTATTGTATATGATATGGTTCGAAGATATTTAGAGTATAGAGGATATGATGTTACCTTTATTTCTAACTTTACGGATGTTGACGATAAAATTATTCGAGCAGCCAATGAATTGGGTGAAGATGTGTTTGCTGTTGCGGATCGCTTTATTGAAGCCTATCACAAAGATACATGTGCATTAGGTGTAAAGGAAGCCGATATCCACCCACGTGTAACAGAAACGATCCCAGAGATTATTGATTTTATCTCAGCGTTAATAAAAAAAGGTTTTGCATATGAAGCAAAAGGTGATGTTTACTTTAGAACGAGAAAATTTGATAGATATGGAAAGCTTTCCTCTCAATCCATTGAAGACTTACGTTCGGGTGCTCGAATTGAGGTAGACGAAAGAAAAGAAGATTCCCTTGATTTCGTTCTATGGAAAGCGGCCAAAGAAGGAGAAATATCTTGGGGAAGTCCTTGGGGAGAGGGGCGACCGGGCTGGCATATTGAATGTTCCGCAATGGTAAAGAAATATTTAGGTGATACAATCGATATTCATGCAGGCGGGCAAGACTTAACATTCCCTCATCATGAAAATGAAATTGCCCAATCGGAAGCTTTAACTGAAAAACCAATGGCAAATTATTGGCTTCATAATGGATTTATTAATATTGATAATGAAAAGATGTCGAAATCACTCGGAAATTTTGTTTTAGCAAATGAGATCATTCGACAACATTCAGCAGAAGTCGTTCGATTTTTTATGCTGACAGCACATTATCGTAGTCCTATTAATTTTAGTGATGAGTTACTTGAGGGAGCAAAGAGTGGGCTTGAACGATTAAAAACAGCCGTTTCCAGCTTAGAATATCGTCTTGGCGAATCAGCTGACTTTGGTGAGCAGGGAGATTGGTTAGAGAAGATCAGTCAGTTAAAGCAGAAGTTTATTGAGGAAATGGATGACGATTTTAATAGTGCTAACGGTATTGCAGTATTGTTCGACTTAGCTAAAGAAGCGAACCGTTACTTAAGAGAAGATAAATCAAATAAGGAAGTGCTTGAGCGTTTTTTACAGCAATTCGATGAGTTTGCTACTGTGTTAGGTATTACCGTGCGTGAACAAAAAGAATTGCTAGATGATGAGATTGAGCAATTGATTGAAAAGCGTAACCAAGCTAGAAAAGACAAAGACTTTGCATTAGCGGATCAAATTCGGGATGACTTAAAAGAGCAAGGAATTATTCTTGAAGATACTGCTCAAGGTGTTCGTTGGAAGCGAGGCTAATGAAATGAAGATCATTGAAGCCTCTACTAAAGATTTGAAACAATTAAATGCCTTAGCATTAGCCTATATGGGAGACACGGTGCTCGATATGTATGTCCGCTATTACCTTATAGCACAAGGAACTGTCAGGCCGCACCGTCTCCATGTTGAGGCAACAAAATATGTCTCTGCCAAAGCGCAAGCTGCGATCATGGGTAAGTTATTAGAAGATGAATTTTTAACTGAAGAAGAGATTGCAATATTTAAAAGAGGGCGCAATGCAAAGTCAGGTTCCATTCCGAAAAATACGGATTTAAATACGTATCGGTATTCAACAGGGTTTGAAGCGATGTTAGGGTATCACTATTTCCAAGGGGAGCAAGAAAGATTAGATGAAATTATGAAAAAAGCTGTTTCTATAGTAGAAGGGAGGAAAGGGCAATGAGTAAAGGTGGTAAAGAAGAGTTTATTGTAGGGAAAAACCCTATCATTGAGGCATTAAAATCAGGACATTCCATTAATAAAATTTGGGTTGCAGAAGGATCTCAAAAAGGACAAATGTCAAAGGTTGTTCAATTAGCAAAAGAAAATGGGGTGCTGATTCAACAAGCTCCAAAGAAGAAACTCGAGCAGCTAGTTGATACCGATAATCACCAAGGTGTGGTCGCTTCAGTTGCAGCATATGAGTATGCAGAAATAGAAGATTTGTTTGCTGCGGCGGACAAGCGTGGGGAGCAGCCGTTTTTCTTAGTATTAGATGAAGTAGAGGACCCTCATAACCTTGGATCAATCCTACGTACTGCTGATGCTGTTGGTGCTCATGGGGTGATTATCCCTAAAAGAAGAGCTGTCGGATTAACGCAAACAGTAGCAAAATCCTCAACAGGTGCAATTGAATATGTTCCTGTCGTTCGAGTAACGAATTTAGCTAGGACAATGGATGATTTGAAAAAAAGAGGAATTTGGTTTGCAGGAACAGATGCGAAAGGTACGGATGATTATCGAAAAGCCTCCTTTGATCTACCAATTGGCTTAGTTATTGGTAGTGAAGGGAAAGGAATTAGCCGTTTGGTAAAAGAGAAGTGCGACTTTCTTGTTCAAATTCCAATGATTGGGCACGTTACATCGTTAAATGCCTCAGTTGCAGCAAGTTTGCTGATGTATGAAGTTTTTCGGAGACGCCAAGAAGCAGGCAGTGAGTAACGATGAAAGATATTTTGCTCGTGGATGGCTATAACATGATTGGGGCCTGGCCAGAGCTACGACAACTAAAGGATAAAGATTTAGGTTTAGCTCGTGATCGGTTAGTTGAAATTATGGCAGAGTATCAAGCCTACACAGGGTATAAAGTTAAAGTAGTCTTTGATGCTCATATGGTTGAAGGAATTGGAAAGAAGTATCATAACCATCGAGTTGATGTGATCTATACGAGAAAGAACGAAACTGCGGATGAACGCATTGAAAAGTTAGTTCACCTTTTAAAAAGAATTGATAGGCGTATCCATGTAGCAACATCCGATTTTACAGAACAATCTCTTACCTTTGGAAGTGGAGCTTTAAGAAAATCTGCAAGGGAGCTTCTAATTGAGACTACAACTACAGAAAAAGGTATCGACATAGAAGTACAAAAAACGCAAAAGAAGAAAAATTCGACAAAGATTCCGCTTACAGACGAGATTGCTGAAATTTTTGAAAAATGGCGTCGAGAGCGTTGATGCGTGGTTGACCAGCTGGAAATCTGTGCTATATAATGACTTTAATAAATCTGGACAACAGCCAAGGTCGGAGGGATTGTCGTGAGCATGGACCTTCAAGAAACGAAATTAAAGCCGGTGTATGAAACAGTGGATGATGATGAATTGGTCGTTCTTGTAAGAAATGGTGATAGTGGAGCATTAGAGTTTTTAATCAACAAGTATAAGAACTTTGTTCGTGCTAAGGCAAGATCTTATTTTCTCATTGGTGCAGATCATGAGGATATTGTTCAAGAGGGAATGATAGGACTTTACAAAGCTGTTCGAGACTACAATGGGGACAAGCTGTCGTCCTTCAAGGCTTTTGCGGAGCTATGTATAACAAGGCAAATCATTACAGCTATTAAGACAGCAACGAGACAGAAGCATATTCCACTCAATTCTTATGTATCATTGGACAAGCCGTTGTATGATGAGGAGTCGGATCGCACATTGCTCGATGTTATTTGCGGAACACGTGTAACGGATCCAGAGGAATTACTAATTAATCAAGAAGAATTTGCCGATATTGAATTGAAGATGGGAGAACTTCTTAGTGACTTAGAGCGTCAAGTTTTAATGCTCTATTTAGACGGCAGATCGTACCAAGAGATTTCAATTGATCTTAATAGACATGTTAAGTCGATTGATAACGCCTTGCAACGAGTGAAAAGAAAGCTAGAACGCTATGTCGAATTGAAGGGCGTTTCATTAACATAATATGATATTAGAATAACTCATGTACTATAACAGGCATTGGATAACGATGTGAAGTCTGGTACTTGAGTTATTTTCTTTTTGACACATTTTACCCTGTGTGATAGATTTAGATAGTATGTACATGTAAGGCTGGAGGTGCGATGTGCGAAGTAAAGTTGTGCTAGCATGTGAAGTTTGCCGGTCGAGAAATTATTCAACGCAAAAGAACAAACAAACGACTAGTGAGCGGGTTGAGATGAAGAAGTTTTGCAAGGCTTGTAATGAGCATACACTTCATCGTGAAACGAAGTAGAGTTTAAGTGTTTTTTGCGTTTTTTTATCGGACGAGCTCCGGTTAATTACTAAACGATAACAAGGATTCGAATAGATTGGGACAGTTTTGTCTATATTGATTGATGCTGGGGGTGTCTGTTTTGGCTGGCGGAGTGAGAAATATCGGAAAGTTTTTTCAAGATGTTGTAAAAGAGATGAAGCGTGTATCATGGCCAAACCGTAAAGAGTTAACGAGGTATACATGGATAGTTGTTGGTACAGTCGCATTCATGTCTGTTTTCTTTTTTCTAGTGGATTATGGAATTTCGACACTTCTTCGTTTCTTAAACTAATTGATTCAATAAATGAGTGATAGATGTTAATAGCGCTATTACGAAGGAGGGAAGGACAAACGTCCTATTAAGTTATGGAAAAAAATTGGTATGTTGTTCATACGTATTCAGGTTACGAGAATAAGGTTAAGACAAATCTAGAAAAGCGTCTTGAGTCAATGGATATGACAGATAAGATCTTTCGTGTTCTAGTTCCTGTCGAAGAAGAAACAGAAGTTAAAAATGGCAAAAGTAAGTCAGTAACTAAAAAAGTGTTCCCGGGCTATGTCATCGTCGAAATGATTATGACAGATGATTCTTGGTATGTTGTTCGAAATACACCAGGAGTAACAGGCTTTGTTGGTTCGGCTGGAGCAGGTTCGAAGCCAACGGCGCTTCTGCCAGAAGAAGTAGAAGCAATCTTGAAACAAATGGGTGTAGAACAACCTCGAGCGGATATTGACTTTGAAGTGAATGAATCTGTGAAAGTAAAAGAGGGTCCTTTTGCAAACTTTGTTGGTTCGATTGAAGAAATTCAATTGGATAAACAAAAGCTTAAGGTGCACGTAAATATGTTTGGCCGAGAAACGCCGGTAGAATTAGATTTTAATCAAGTAGAAAAGATTTAATTCGAAAAAAACTTGCTATCTTTTGTTGAAAGTGATAGAATCTTCATGGTTGACAAATGGTTTCATTAAATTGAACCATCGGGTGCTTCACTGCATCCGTTTTTTTGAGTGGGAGGGTGAAAATTTATCACCCGGATACCACATCACGGACTTTAAGGAGGTGTGTCACGTGGCTAAAAAGGTTATTAAAATGGTTAAGTTACAAATCCCTGCTGGGAAAGCTAATCCAGCGCCACCAGTTGGTCCTGCATTAGGTCAAGCAGGTGTAAATATCATGGGATTTTGTAAGGAATTCAACGCTCGTACTTCTGATCAAGCAGGTCTTATCATTCCAGTTGAGATTACTGTTTTTGAAGATCGTTCGTTTACATTCATCACGAAAACTCCACCTGCTGCTGTTCTTCTAAAGAAAGCTGCTGGGATTGAGTCAGGTTCTGGAGAGCCTAATGTTAAAAAGGTTGCTACAGTAAAGCGTGATAAAGTACGCGAGATTGCTGAGACAAAAATGCCAGACCTTAACGCAGCTAATGTTGAATCAGCTATGCGTATGGTAGAAGGTACTGCTCGCAGCATGGGTATTGTGATTGAAGATTAATTGTTTTGTTTTTTTCGGAGGTTGCGATGAGGAGATACCCTCTTTACCTATAATTTAGGTTCGCAACCTTTAATAGTGGGAGGTATTACCGCTAAAACCACATTCGAGGAGGAAATAGCATGGCTAAGAAAAGTAAAAAATATGTAGATGCTCTTAAACTTGTTGATCGTGATACAGCGTATCAAGTAGAAGAAGCAATTGAATTAGTAAAAAAGACAGCGACAGCTAAATTCGATGAAACTGTTGAAGTGGCTGTTCGTCTTGGGGTAGACCCTAAGAAAGCTGACCAACAAATTCGTGGTGCAGTTGTTCTTCCAAACGGTACAGGTAAAACACAACGTGTTCTTGTATTCGCAAAAGGAGAAAAAGCAAAAGAAGCTGAAGCAGCTGGAGCTGACTTCGTAGGTGATGAGGATTTCATCAACAAAATCAACCAAGGTTGGTTCGAGTTTGATGTAATCGTAGCAACACCAGATATGATGGCTCAAGTTGGTAAGCTTGGTCGTGTTCTTGGACCAAAAGGCTTAATGCCAAACCCGAAAACTGGTACAGTTACATTTGATGTGACAAAGGCTGTTAATGAAATCAAAGCTGGTAAAGTTGAATACCGCGTTGATAAAGCTGGTAACATCCACGTACCAATTGGTAAAGTTTCTTTTGAAACAGAAAAGCTTGTTGAAAACTTTAAAACAATCATTGAAACTCTTGTTAAGGTTAAACCTGCAGCTGCAAAAGGTACTTACATGAAGAATGTAGCCGTTGCATCTACAATGGGACCTGGAGTACGTGTTAACGCAACTGCTCTTGCAAGATAATAAAATGATTGACATATAGGTTTTGTGTGTGTATACTCATAGAAGTGTCTTACACAAGACGCATTAAATTGAATGTCATACCGTAGACAGTAGGTGTGGATCTAAACACTTAATTTCCTACCGAGGTAAGCGATAGATACAGTGAACTGTAACTCTATGCCCTCATGTCTACATGAGGGCTTTTTATATGCTTCTTTTAACGGTATGGTACGAAAACCATAGGAGGTGTAAGGATGAGCGTATTAGAACAAAAAAAGCAAGTTGTTTCTGACATTGCTGCGAAACTACGTGATAGCAAAGCAACTGTTGTTGTTGACTACCGTGGATTGAATGTTTCTGAAGTTACAGAACTTCGTAAACAACTTCGTGAAGCTGGTGTTGAGTTCAAAGTATACAAAAATACTTTAACTCGTCGTGCAACTGCTGAAGCTGAACTAACAGAACTTAATGAGCAACTTGTAGGACCTACTGCAATTGCATTCAGTGCTGAAGATGTTATTGCTCCTGCTAAAGTACTTAATGAATTTGCTAAAAAACACGAAGCTCTTGAAATCAAAGCTGGTGTTATCGAAGGACAAGTTGCGTCTGTTGCTGAAGTAAAAGCTCTTGCTGAACTTCCATCACGCGAAGGACTTCTTTCAATGCTTGCGAATGTACTTCAAGCTCCAGTTCGTCAATTTGCTTTGGTTACAAAAGCTGTTGCAGAGCAAAAAGAAGAGCAAGGTGCTTAATCGTAAATCGATTATTGTGGCTTGATTCAAATAGAAAGCCTACCTTTACGTTGTGTGCGTAAACTAATAATAAAATTAAAACAAAAAATAGGAGGATTTAAAAATGACTAAAGAACAAATCATTGAAGCGGTTAAAGAAATGACTGTTTTAGAACTTAACGACTTAGTAAAAGCAATCGAAGAAGAATTTGGTGTAACTGCTGCTGCTCCTGTAGCTGTAGCTGCTGCTGGTGGCGACGCTGGTGCTGCTGAGCAAACTGAATTTGATGTAATCCTAACATCTGCTGGTGGTTCAAAAATCAACGTAATCAAAGTTGTTCGTGAAATCACTGGTCTTGGTCTTAAAGAAGCAAAAGCTCTAGTTGATGGCGCTCCAGCTCCAATCAAAGAGGGTGCTTCTAAAGAAGAAGCTGAAGAAGCAAAAGCTAAGTTAGAAGAAGCAGGAGCTTCTGTAGAAGTTAAGTAATAGATTTCTAATCAAAGAGGATTCGCTTATGAGCGGGTCCTTTTTTATTTGATGTTTCATTGGTCTATACTAACTATAGGAAAGACGTCGAAGGAGTGATTCTGTGTCAGATCATTATTATACGGAAAACCCAGGAGTTGAAAGTGAAGAAAGAGAATGGAGTTTTACGTTAAGAGGAGAAACGTTCTCTTTTTGTTCAGACCGTGGAGTTTTTTCTAAGAAGGAAGTCGACTTTGGAAGTCGATTATTAATAGAAGTTTTTAGATTACCTGATATCAATGGGCCTATTTTAGATATTGGCTGTGGATATGGACCGATTGGTCTGGCGCTCGCCAAAGATGACGGAGGACGTATTGTTCATATGGTTGATGTTAATGAGCGAGCTCTAGAATTATCTAGACGCAATGCAGAAAAGAATAACATCTCTAATATCATTGTTTATAAAAGTGATCGTTTGGAAGAGGTTGTTGAAAAACAATTTGCTGCGATTGTAACCAATCCACCGATTCGCGCAGGTAAACAGGTGGTTCATTCAATCTTTGAACAAGCGTTTGAACATTTAGCTGATAAAGGAGAGCTTTGGGTTGTTATTCAAAAGAAACAAGGAGCGCCTTCTGCAATCGAAAAGTTAAAAAGTCATTTCAATGAAGTGGAAGTTGTAGAAAAGAAAAAAGGTTATTTCATTATTAAAGCAAAAAAGATTTGACCTAGCTTGGCTTTTGTGATATTGTTATTTAATGCGTATGACTACCTATTTTTAGATCGTTATTAGTTAAAAAGTCAAGTAGAAATTTTTGAATAATAATGTTTAATAGTGGTTATACTGGAATAATCGATGGAGTTTGTGAAAATAGGTTCTACTATTTTCTAGTTAAGAGAAAGAAATCGAGCTTTCTTTTAACATGCGTACATATTTTTTGTGCGAGTTCTGCTTAATCTATAAAAATGTTTAAATCTAGTTTGATGTGATGGCAGTCATCTAGAGAAAGCATTTTTAGATACTATAACGCGAGATTTGAGGGGTGAATCAGTTGACAGGTCAACTAGTTCAGTATGGACGCCACCGCCAGCGGAGAAGCTATGCAAGGATTAACGAAGTTTTGGAGCTGCCGAATTTAATTGAGATTCAAACAGCATCCTATCAGTGGTTTCTTGATGAGGGCCTACGAGAAATGTTCCAAGATATTTCTCCAATTCAAGACTTTACAGGAAACTTAGTTTTAGAATTTATTGATTATAGTCTTGGAGAACCAAAATATCCAGTAGATGAATCAAAAGAACGTGATGTGACATATGCAGCACCGCTTCGTGTCAAAGTTCGTTTGATCAATAAGGAAACTGGCGAAGTAAAAGAGCAAGAAGTATTTATGGGAGATTTCCCGTTAATGACTGAGACGGGTACGTTTGTAATCAACGGAGCCGAGCGTGTAATTGTTTCTCAGCTTGTTCGATCTCCGAGTGTATATTACAGTCAAAAAACTGATAAAAACGGTAAAAAGGGTTTTACTGCTACTGTTATTCCAAACCGTGGTGCGTGGTTGGAGCTTGAAACAGATGCTAAAGATATCGTTTACGTTCGAATTGACCGCACACGAAAAATACCAGTGACGGTTCTTTTGCGCGCGTTAGGTTTTGGATCTGATCAAGAGATCATTGATTTATTAGGTGAAGATGAATATCTTCGTAATTCGTTAGAAAAAGACAATACCGATGGAACAGAGAAAGCGTTGTTAGAAATTTACGAGCGCCTTCGCCCTGGTGAACCTCCTACGGTTGAAAATGCAAAGAGCTTGTTAGATTCCCGTTTCTTTGATCCTAAACGTTATGACTTAGCGAATGTTGGTCGTTATAAGATTAATAAGAAGCTTCATATTAAAAATCGATTGTTTAACCAACGCTTAGCTGAAACGTTAGTAGATCCAGAAACAGGAGAAGTGATTGCTGAAGAAGGCACATTACTTGATCGCCGTACTCTTGATCGAATCCTACCTTACATTGAAAATAATGTAGGCTTCCGTCATGTGAATGCATCAGGTGGTGTCGTTGAAGATGAAGACATCGAATTACAATCGATTAAGATTTATGCTCCAAATGATCAAGAGGGCGAACGTACAATTCGTGTAATCGGAAATGCAATGGTTGATCGCTCGGTGAAACATATTACACCTGCTGATATTATTGCTTCTATTAACTATTTCTTCAATCTACTGCATGGTGTTGGAGATACCGATGACATTGATCACCTTGGAAACCGTCGTCTTCGTTCCGTTGGTGAGTTATTGCAAAACCAATTCCGTATTGGTTTGTCTCGTATGGAGCGTGTAGTTCGTGAGCGGATGTCAATTCAAGACCCGAATATGATTACGCCACAAGCGTTAATCAATATTCGTCCTGTTATTGCATCGATTAAAGAGTTCTTTGGTAGCTCGCAGCTTTCACAGTTCATGGATCAGACAAACCCACTAGCAGAGTTAACGCATAAACGTCGTTTATCAGCACTAGGACCAGGTGGTTTAACACGTGAACGTGCAGGATTTGAAGTTCGTGACGTTCACTACTCTCACTACGGTCGTATGTGTCCGATTGAAACGCCAGAGGGCCCGAACATCGGGTTAATTAACTCGTTATCTTCTTATGCAAAAGTAAATGAATTTGGATTTATGGAAACTCCATATCGTCGTGTTGACCCTGAGACAGGGAAAGTTACGTCGCAAATTGATTACTTAACAGCTGATGAAGAGGATAACTATGTAGTTGCCCAAGCGAATGCCCGCTTAGCTGAAGACGGTTCATTCATCGATGACAATATTATTGCTCGTTTCCGTGGTGAAAACACAGTTGTGCCACGTGAGCGTTTAGATTATATGGATGTATCACCAAAGCAAGTTGTCTCTGCTGCGACTTCTTGTATTCCTTTCTTAGAGAATGATGACTCCAACCGTGCTTTAATGGGGGCGAACATGCAACGTCAAGCGGTACCATTGTTGGTTCCTGAAGCTCCAATTGTTGGAACAGGTATGGAGCATGTATCTGCAAAAGACTCAGGTGCTGCGATTGTATCGAAGTCAAAAGGGATCGTTGAACGTGTAACAGCTAAAGAAATTTGGGTTCGCCGCCTTGAAGAAGTCGATGGCAAAGAAGTAAAAGGTGACTTAGATAAATACAAACTACAAAAATTCATCCGTTCTAACCAAGGAACAAGTTATAACCAACGTCCAATTGTGGCTGAAGGGAACGTTGTATCTAAACGTGAAATTCTAGCTGATGGTCCTTCAATGGAACTTGGCGAAATGGCTTTAGGCCGTAACGTAATGGTAGGATTTATGACTTGGGACGGTTATAACTATGAGGATGCGATCATTTTAAGTGAGCGTCTTGTAAAGGATGATGTATACACATCTGTTCATATTGAAGAATATGAGTCAGAAGCTCGTGACACAAAGCTTGGACCTGAAGAGATTACTCGTGATATCCCGAACGTTGGGGAAGACGCTCTTAAAAACCTTGATGAGCGTGGTATTATCCGTGTAGGTGCAGAAGTAAAAGACGGTGATATTCTTGTTGGGAAAGTTACACCTAAAGGGGTTACGGAATTAACAGCTGAAGAACGTCTATTACACGCAATCTTCGGAGAAAAAGCTCGTGAAGTACGTGATACTTCACTACGTGCTCCGCATGGTGGAGATGGTATTGTCCTTGATGTTAAGATCTTCAACCGTGAAGATGGAGATGAGTTACCACCAGGTGTGAACCAACTCGTTCGTGTCTATATCGTTCAAAAACGTAAGATTCACGAAGGGGATAAAATGGCTGGACGTCATGGTAACAAAGGGGTTATCTCTAGAATTCTTCCTGAAGAAGATATGCCTTACTTACCTGACGGAACACCAATCGATATCATGTTAAACCCTCTAGGGGTACCTTCTCGTATGAATATCGGTCAGGTATTAGAGTTGCACTTAGGTATGGCTGCTCGTAAGCTAGGCATACATGTCGCTTCTCCTGTATTTGATGGTGCAAACGAAGAAGATGTATGGGGTACTTTAGAAGAAGCCGGTATGGCCCGTGATGGAAAGACGATCCTTTATGATGGTCGTACAGGGGAGCCGTTTGATAACCGAGTATCTGTAGGGATCATGTACATGATCAAACTTGCTCACATGGTAGATGATAAGTTACATGCTCGTTCAACTGGACCTTACTCACTTGTTACACAACAACCACTTGGAGGTAAAGCTCAATTTGGTGGTCAGCGTTTTGGTGAGATGGAGGTTTGGGCACTTGAAGCTTATGGAGCTGCCTATACACTGCAGGAAATCTTAACTGTTAAGTCGGATGACGTTGTCGGACGTGTTAAGACGTACGAAGCGATTGTAAAAGGCGAAAATGTACCTGAGCCAGGTGTACCAGAATCATTTAAAGTATTAATTAAAGAGCTTCAGTCACTAGGTATGGATGTGAAGATGCTCTCAAGCAATGAAGAAGAAATTGAAATGAGAGAACTTGATGACGAAGATGATCAGACGAGTGAAAAGCTGAATCTAAACTTTGAATCAAGTGAATCGAACGTATAATAAGCTGTGGGGGCTAGTGTTGCTAGTTCCCTCATGCTGTCTTGCAATAGAAGTAATAGAGGTTAATTAAAAATCCTCAATAGCATTTGAACCATCCTCGTTACTCTGATTTAGAGTGAAACTAGATTAGATATAAGCTTGATTCATTGTTCCTCTTTATCAGGCATTTTTTTATTCACGAGCTCAATAGACATGGAAACGAAAAGGGAGGTTAGCCCCTTGATAGATGTAAATAATTTCGAATATATGAAAATTGGTCTTGCTTCACCAAACAAAATCCGTTCTTGGTCAAGAGGGGAAGTTAAGAAACCTGAAACAATCAACTATCGTACACTAAAACCAGAAAAAGATGGCCTTTTCTGTGAACGTATTTTCGGTCCGACAAAAGACTGGGAATGTCATTGTGGAAAGTATAAGCGCGTTCGCTACAAAGGTGTTGTTTGTGATCGCTGTGGAGTGGAAGTGACTCGTGCGAAAGTACGTCGTGAGCGTATGGGGCATATTGAACTTGCTGCACCGGTATCACATATTTGGTACTTTAAAGGAATTCCAAGTCGTATGGGGCTTGTTCTTGACATGTCTCCACGTTCACTTGAAGAAGTTATCTACTTTGCTTCATATGTTGTAACAGACCCAGGTGACACACCACTTGAAAAGAAACAACTCTTATCAGAGAAAGAATATCGTACATATCGAGATAAGTATGGACGTTCTTTTAATGCACAAATGGGTGCAGAAGCCATTCGCAAATTGCTTGCTGATATTGATTTAGAGAAGGAAGTTGGATTACTTAAAGAGGAATTAGTTACAGCTCAAGGCCAACGCCGTACACGTGCAATTAAGCGCCTTGAAGTGTTAGAAGCATTCCGTAATTCTGGTAATGAGCCATCATGGATGATTCTCGATGTCCTGCCGGTAATTCCGCCAGAGCTTCGTCCAATGGTTCAGTTAGATGGTGGTCGATTTGCTACGTCTGACTTGAATGATTTATATCGTCGTGTGATCAACCGTAATAATCGCTTGAAGCGTCTACTAGATTTAGGTGCTCCAAACATTATTGTTCAAAATGAAAAACGTATGCTTCAAGAAGCAGTTGATGCATTAATTGATAACGGTCGTCGTGGGCGTCCAGTTACAGGACCGGGAAACCGTCCACTAAAATCACTTTCTCATATGCTAAAAGGGAAACAAGGTCGTTTCCGTCAAAACTTACTTGGTAAACGTGTTGACTATTCAGGTCGTTCGGTTATCGTAGTAGGTCCAAACTTAAAGATGTTCCAATGCGGGCTTCCGAAAGAAATGGCCCTTGAGTTATTCAAGCCGTTTGTTATGAAGGAGCTTGTAAGCAAAGGACTTGCACACAACATTAAGAGTGCAAAACGAAAGGTCGAGCGAGTTCAACCGGAAGTTTGGGATGTATTAGAAGAGGTTATTCGTGAGCACCCGGTATTATTAAACCGTGCACCAACTCTTCACCGCTTAGGAATTCAAGCGTTCGAACCGACGCTAGTAGAAGGTCGTGCCATTAAGCTTCATCCGCTAGTATGTACAGCATATAATGCTGACTTTGATGGTGACCAAATGGCGGTTCACGTACCTCTTTCTGCGGAAGCTCAAGCGGAAGCACGTATTTTAATGCTTGCTGCACAAAACATTTTGAATCCAAAAGACGGAAAACCAGTTGTTACTCCTTCACAGGATATGGTACTTGGTAACTACTACTTAACGTTGGAGCGTAAGGATGCTAAAGGTGAAGGTTCAATCTTTAAAGATACGAATGAAGCGTTAATTGCTTACCAAAACGGATATGTTCATTTGCATAGTCGTGTAGCAATTCCAGTCGCTTCTTTAAACAAGCCGACATTCCGTGAAGATCAGAATGATAAATTGTTATTAACGACAGTTGGTAAGTTGATTTTTAACGAGATTTTACCGGAAACATTCCCGTATATTAATGAACCAACGTCTTATAACTTAGAACAAAAAACACCTGAGAAATACATTGTTTCAAGTTCGACAGATGTACGTAAGCATTTTGAAGAAAATGATCTAGTACTTCCATTTAAAAAAGGTTTCTTAGGAAACGTTATTGCAGAAGTATTTAAGAAGTTTGCAATTGCTGAAACTTCAAAAATGTTAGACCGGATGAAAGAACTAGGCTTTAAATATTCTACTCGTGCCGGTATTACTGTTGGGGTTGCGGACATCGTTGTATTAGCTGAGAAGAAAGAAATTCTTGAATCAGCTGAACTAAAAGTTGAAAAAATCCTTAAACAGTTCCGTCGGGGTTTAATCACAGAAGAAGAGCGTTATGATCGTGTTATCTCTGTATGGAGTGAAGCGAAGGATGTTATTCAAAATAAATTAATGGGTACACTTGATCGCAGTAACCCAATCTTTATGATGAGTGACTCTGGAGCCCGTGGTAACGCATCGAACTTTACACAACTTGCTGGTATGCGTGGTTTGATGGCTAACCCATCTGGACGGATCATTGAACTTCCGATTAAATCAAGTTTCCGTGAGGGACTAACGGTACTCGAGTACTTTATTTCGACACACGGTGCTCGTAAAGGTCTTGCCGATACTGCACTTAAGACTGCCGATTCAGGTTACTTAACGCGTCGTCTTGTTGACGTAGCGCAAGATGTCATTGTTCGTTCTGATGATTGTGGAACAGACCGTGGTTTAGCGGTTCAAGCCATTAAAGAAGGCAATGAAATCATTGAGAACTTATACGATCGTCTTGTAGGCCGTGTCGTATTTAAGACGCTTAAGCACCCAGAAACAGGCGAAGTACTAATTAGAAAGAATGAATTAATTCACGAAGATATTGCTAAGGCAATTGTTGAAGCTGGTGTTGAAGAGGTAACGATTCGTTCGGTATTTACTTGTGATACTCGTCACGGTGTATGTAAGAAGTGCTATGGCCGTAACTTGGCAACAGGTAGTGATGTTGAGGTTGGAGAAGCGGTTGGTATTATCGCGGCTCAATCTATCGGAGAACCAGGAACACAGCTTACAATGCGTACTTTCCATACAGGTGGGGTAGCAGGGGACGATATCACTCAAGGTCTTCCGCGTATCCAAGAATTGTTTGAAGCGCGTAATCCTAAAGGTCAAGCGGTTATTTCTGAGATTGACGGGGAAGTCGTTGATTTCAAAGAAGGAGATAAGCGTGAGGTTACTATTAGAAGTGAAATGGAAACAAAGACTTATGCCATTCCATATGGTGCTCGTCTAAAAGTTTCTGTAGGTGATTTTGTTAACTTTGGAGAGCCAATCACTGAAGGTTCGATTGATCCTAAGGAACTTCTAAAAGTAAAAGGGATGAGCGGGGTACAAGAATACTTACTTCGTGAAGTACAAAAAGTTTATCGTATGCAAGGGGTAGAAATTGGAGATAAGCACGTAGAGGTTATGGTTCGCCAAATGCTTCGCAAAGTGCGTGTTGTTGATGCTGGAGAAACAAACGTACTACCAGGATCTCTAATTGAAATTCAACAATTTAACGATGAAAATAAAACGGTACTTCTTGAAGGAAAACGTCCTGCCACTGGTAAACCAGTTTTACTAGGGATTACAAAAGCGTCTCTTGAAACAGATTCATTCTTATCTGCTGCTTCATTCCAAGAAACAACACGCGTGTTGACGGATGCTGCAATTAAAGGTAAGCGTGATGAACTACTTGGTTTGAAAGAGAATGTAATCATCGGGAAACTTGTTCCTGCTGGTACTGGGATGCCACGTTACCGTCACTTAAATATTACTTCTGATTATGATAATCAGGTGGATCCAGAAGCAGTTGATCAACCTGTTGCAGAAGGTGCATTAACTCACGAATAATTATTTGGTTGCAATAGTTGACAGTGAGTGATTAGGATGATAATATATCCTAGTGTGCCTGAGAAAACCTGTTGCTTTGGAGGATGAATAATGTCTTATGATAAAGTGCTACAGGCAAAAGACCTAGTAATAGGTACGAAACAAACGCTTAAGGCGCTTGATGAAGGTCATGTTTCTGAGGTGATTATTGCTAAGGATGCTGAATTCCGAGTGATATACAAAGTTGAAGCATTAGCAAAAGCCAAGGACATACCACTTTTATATGTTGACTCGATGAAACAGCTTGGAAAAGCTTGTGGAATTGAAGTTGGCGCTGCCACTGTTGCTTTAAGGAAGTAAATAAATGTTTTTGCCACTCGGTGTGATCCGTTTGGCAAAAACTTTCCTTTTGCCAAAAGATGAACCACCAGGACCAGTGGTCTTAATTAACTGAATGAGAGGAGGAAATACAATGCCTACAATTAACCAATTAATTCGTAAAGGACGCGTTGCAAAAGTTAAGAAGTCAGATTCTCCTGCACTTAACAAAGGTTTTAACAGCTTCAAAAAGTCTCAAACAAACCTTTCTTCACCACAAAAGCGTGGAGTTTGTACTCGTGTTGGTACAATGACACCGAAGAAGCCGAACTCAGCTCTTCGTAAATATGCTCGTGTACGTTTAACGAACCAAATTGAAGTTACTGCTTACATCCCAGGTATCGGACACAACTTACAAGAACACAGTGTAGTTCTTATCCGTGGTGGACGTGTAAAAGACTTACCGGGGTACGTTACCATATCGTTCGTGGTGCTCTTGATACGGCTGGTGTTCAAAACCGTATGCAAGGTCGTTCTAAATATGGTACAAAGCGTCCAAAAGATAAAAAGTAATCTAACAATCGTTGAAAGGAGGGAAAATTATGCCTCGTAAAGGACCAGTCGCTCGTCGCGATGTATTACCAGATCCAATTTATAAGTCTAAGCTTGTTACACGTTTAATCAACCGTATTATGGAGGATGGAAAACGTGGTAAAGCACAAACAATTCTTTACAATGCATTTGAAATTGTAAAAGAACGCAGTGGAAATGATCCTATGGAAGTTTTCGATCAAGCGCTTAAGAACATTATGCCTGTTCTTGAAGTTAAAGCTCGTCGTGTCGGTGGTGCTAACTACCAAGTACCGATCGAAGTTAAGCCTGAGCGTCGTACTACTTTAGGTCTTCGTTGGTTAGTGAACTATTCACGTCTTCGTGGTGAGAAGACAATGGAAGAGCGTCTAGCTAATGAAATCTTAGATGCTGCAAATAACACAGGTGCTTCTGTTAAGAAGCGTGAAGATACACACAAAATGGCAGAAGCGAACAAAGCATTCGCTCACTACCGTTGGTAAAATTATAATCCTACTAAATAAATTGATTGAATCAGGAAGGAGAAATACCCTATGGCAAGAGAGTTCTCCTTGAAAGATACACGTAATATCGGTATCATGGCTCACATTGATGCCGGTAAAACAACAACAACTGAACGTGTACTTTTCTATACTGGACGTATCCACAAAATTGGTGAAACTCATGAAGGTGCATCTCAAATGGACTGGATGGCACAGGAACAAGAGCGTGGAATCACGATCACTTCTGCTGCTACAACAGCTGCATGGAAAGGTCACCGCATTAACATCATCGATACACCTGGACACGTAGACTTCACAGTTGAAGTAGAACGTTCATTACGTGTATTGGACGGAGCTGTAGCAGTACTTGATGCTCAATCTGGTGTTGAGCCTCAAACAGAAACAGTTTGGCGCCAAGCAACAACTTATGGTGTACCACGTGTTGTTTTCGTAAACAAAATGGACAAAACAGGTGCGGATTTCTTGTACTCTGTTGGTACACTTCGCGATCGTTTACAAGCGAACGCACATCCAATCCAATTACCGATTGGTGCTGAAGATAACTTCGAAGGTATCATTGATTTAATCGACATGGTTGCTTACTTCTATGAAGATGATCTTGGAACTCGTACAGATGCTAAAGAAATCCCTGCTGAATACAAGGATAAAGCTGAAGAGTTGCATAATGAACTTATTGAAGCAGTAGCTGAACTTGATGAAGAATTAATGATGAAGTACCTTGAGGGTGAAGAATTAACGAAGGAAGAAATTAAAGCTGCAATCCGTAAAGGAACTTGTAACGTTGAATTCTATCCTGTAATTTGTGGTTCGGCATTTAAGAACAAAGGTGTTCAACTTATGCTTGACGCTGTTCTTGACTACCTACCATCACCTGTTGATGTACCTGCAATCAAAGGTATTGTTCCTGGAACTGAAGAAGAAGTAACACGCGAATCTAGCGATGAAGGTCCTTTCTCTGCTTTAGCATTTAAAGTTATGACTGACCCTTATGTTGGAAAGCTTACATTCTTCCGTGTGTACTCTGGTACACTCGATTCGGGTTCATATGTTAGAAACTCAACAAAAGACAAGCGTGAGCGTATCGGACGTATCCTACAAATGCATGCAAACTCTCGTGAAGAGATCTCAACAGTTTACGCTGGGGATATCGCTGCTGCAGTAGGTTTGAAAGATACTACAACTGGAGATACTCTATGTGATGAAAAGAATCTTGTAATTCTTGAGTCTATGGAATTCCCAGAGCCAGTTATCTCTTTATCTGTTGAGCCGAAATCTAAGGCTGACCAAGATAAAATGGGTATGGCGCTTGCTAAGCTTGCAGAGGAAGATCCAACTTTCCGTACGGAGACTAACGAAGAAACTGGACAAACAATCATTTCTGGTATGGGTGAGCTTCACCTAGACATCATTGTTGACCGTATGAAGCGTGAGTTCAAAGTAGAAGCAAACGTTGGTGCGCCTCAAGTATCTTATCGTGAAACAATTCGTCAAACTGCACAAGTTGAAGGAAAATTCGTTCGTCAATCAGGTGGACGTGGACAATTTGGACACGTTTGGGTTGAGTTCTCTCCTAATGAAGAGGGCGCTGGATTTGAATTTGAAAATGCAGTTGTCGGTGGATCTGTTCCACGTGAGTACATCGGTTCAGTTGAACAAGGTATCGAAGAAGCACTTCAAAATGGTATGATCGCTGGTTACCCAGTTATCGATATCAAAGCGAAGTTGTACGACGGTTCATACCACGATGTCGATTCAAGTGAGATGGCGTTTAAGATTGCTGCATCAATGGCACTTAAAAACGCTAAATCAAAGTGTGCTCCTGTTTTACTTGAGCCACTAATGAAAGTTGAAGTTGTTGTACCTGAAGAGTACATGGGAGACGTAATGGGTGACGTTACAGCTCGTCGTGGACGCGTTGAAGGTATGGAAGCTCGTGGTAATGCTCAAATCGTTAAAGCATTTGTTCCACTTGCTGAAATGTTTGGTTATGCAACTTCACTTCGTTCTCGTACACAAGGACGCGGAACATACTCAATGGTATTTGATCATTATGAAGAAGTACCTAAGAGTGTTGCTGAAGAAATTATTAAAAAGCAAACTGGCCAATAATAATTTCGCTTAATAATTGTTTCGAGAATTAATTTGTTGTAAGCTAAGAAAGGTGTTATTCTTGTATGGGTATTACACCTTTCTTACCCATAAAAATACTTAATATATACTTATGTTCAATTAAGGGAGGAAATGAATAATGGCTAAAGAAAAATTCGACCGTTCCAAAACGCATGCCAATATTGGTACTATTGGACACGTTGACCACGGTAAAACAACTTTAACTGCTGCAATCACTACTGTACTTGCTAAGCGCTCTGGTAAAGGTAACGCAATGGCATATGACGCTATCGATGGTGCTCCAGAAGAGCGTGAGCGTGGAATCACTATCTCAACTGCACACGTTGAGTATGAAACTGACAACCGTCACTATGCACACGTTGACTGCCCAGGACACGCTGACTATGTTAAAAACATGATCACTGGTGCTGCACAAATGGATGGAGGTATCTTAGTAGTATCTGCTGCTGATGGTCCTATGCCACAAACTCGTGAGCACATCCTATTATCTCGTCAAGTAGGTGTACCTTACCTTGTTGTATTCTTAAACAAATGTGACATGGTAGACGACGAAGAACTTCTTGAGTTAGTAGAAATGGAAGTTCGTGACCTTCTTTCTGAGTATGACTTCCCTGGTGACGATGTTCCAGTTATCCAAGGTTCTGCTCTTAAAGCACTAGAAGGAGATGCTCAGTGGGAAGAAAAAATCATCGAGCTTATGGATGCTGTTGATAGCTACATCCCAACTCCAGAACGTGATAAAGAAAAGCCATTCATGATGCCAGTTGAGGATGTATTCTCAATCACTGGTCGTGGTACAGTTGCTACTGGTCGTGTTGAGCGTGGACAACTTAACGTTGGTGACACAATCGACATCATCGGTATCACTGAAGAGCCTAAGTCAACTACTTGTACTGGAGTAGAAATGTTCCGTAAGCTTCTTGACTATGCTGAAGCTGGAGACAACATCGGTGCACTTCTTCGTGGGGTTGCTCGTGATGAAGTACAACGTGGTCAAGTACTTGCTAAGCCAGGTACAATCACTCCACACACAAACTTCAAAGCTGAAGTTTATGTTCTTTCAAAAGAAGAAGGCGGACGTCACACGCCATTCTTTACTAACTACCGTCCTCAGTTCTACTTCCGTACAACTGACGTAACTGGAATTGTTCAACTTCCAGAAGGCGTTGAGATGGTAATGCCTGGAGACAACATCGAGATGACTGTTGAGCTTATCGCTCCAATCGCTATCGAAGAAGGTACTAAATTCTCTATCCGTGAGGGTGGACGTACTGTTGGTGCCGGCGTTGTTGCTTCAATCCAAAAATAATTAATGTATTGATAAGAACCACCTTGAATATTTCAAGGTGGTTCTTTTTTAGTATTTTATAGCGTTTTTTGCTCTCTCGTTGTTAATCTCGTTAGAGCAAGCATACATAAAGGTGCGAAGATCGTCATTATTCCAATTGTGGTAAAGGCAATTCCCCAGTTAAAACGGTCAAGAAGAATTCCAAAAAGTAAGGGAGCGAAAATGGTTGCGCCAAAACCCAGTACTGATTGTATTCCTAATGCAATACCTAATAGTTCAGGATCCGTTACCTCTGTAATTGCTGTGTTATAGATCGGCGAATCAGCTACAATTGCAAATCCATAAATGAAGGCTAGTAGAATCATGAGGGAAATCGGTATAAAAGTTAACCAACCAATCGATATTGTGCCTAATATACTAATGATTAGAAAGTAGGTAGCTGTTTGTGTTCGTCCAAACCGGTCAGATATAGTTCCACCAATGTAAGTTGCAATACCGCCAATGATAATAATAAATGCACCAAGTGCATTTCCTAATTGGATTGCTAACTGATTTTCATAACCGTTAGTTAAAAAATAAAAGACTAAAAAAGGTCCAATCCATGACCACATAGCATAAAGTTCCCAACAGTGTCCTGTATAACCAGCATTAATGAGTAAATTTCTTTTTTTAAACACACCTTTGGCCTTCTCAAATGTCAGTCTTTGACCCTCTAATCTCACAATAGGTGGAATTTTCACAAAGGAAATGATAATGGCTGCAATGAGACTTAAGAAAGAAGTAATACCAATAACACCTTTCCAGCCGAGTGTATTAATAAAGAGTGCAGAAATAAATAAAGAACTGCCTGAGCCAATAACTAATGACCCCACATATATACCTAAGGCCCGTCCTCTTTTTTCGGGAGGAAAAAGTTCAGCTACCATTTTCATACCAGGTACATAAATTCCTGCAACACCAATGCCGGACAGCGTACGTAGAAAAAGCGCAGACCAAAAACCATCAGCCCAGAAGGCAAAAGAAAGGCCTGCGACTCCTGCAAGACAAGCACCAAAGATAAAAGAATATTTAGGGTTATAAGCAGTTATTAAAAAACTATAAAAAATGACAGCTAAAACATAACCAATATGAAAGAACGCAAGAATTAGACCTGATTCACTAGCAGTTAAATTCCAAGCTTCTTCTATAACAGGAATAATAGAAGAGTAATTGAACCAAACTTGCATAACAAAAAATTGAGCAAGTGATAGTAACCAAAGAATTTGGTTTGAACGTTTCATTATAACCTCCGCTTCGTTTCTTTTATAATGTATAAGTTTAGCAGATAGAATGAATGTCAGCATTTACTAATGTATAGAAAGAATAAAAAGCGTTAAAGACATTGCTTTTTAATATAAAGGGCTATATAATAGAAAAAGTGTGATCAGCCGAATATTTCACTTGCGCTGTTTTGATAAAACGTGTATAATGTGGAATGTTGGTCATTGACAGCGATGATGCGGAAGGTTGCTGACACACCCGGCCCCATTGCCATGGCAGGGTGTAGGAAATTTTCGCGGAGTATGTCTGTTTATAAAATGGACGAAAAAGGAGGGGCTATAATGGCAAAGCAAAAGATTCGCATTCGTTTAAAAGCATACGATCATAGAGTTCTTGATCAGTCTGCAGAAAAGATTGTAGAAACAGCAAAACGTTCAGGTGCAAGTGTTTCGGGACCGATTCCACTTCCTACTGAAAAGTCTGTATACACGATCCTTCGTGCGGTTCACAAGTACAAAGATTCTCGTGAGCAGTTCGAAATGCGTACTCATAAACGCCTTATTGACATCGTGAATCCAACTCCACAAACAGTGGACGCGTTAATGCGTTTGGATTTACCATCTGGTGTCGATATCGAAATTAAGCTTTAATTTTAAATTAACCAATAAATAATGACTTTCATTATTATGATATGAAAATGGCAAACAAAATATGAATTATATTAGGAGGTGTAACGGATGACCAAAGGAATCTTAGGTAGAAAAATTGGCATGACACAAATCTTTGCTGAAAATGGTGAAGTAATCCCAGTAACAGTAATCGAAGCTGAACCAAACGTGGTACTTCAAAAGAAAACTGTTGACTCTGACGGTTACGAAGCAGTTCAAATCGGATTTGCTGACCAAAAGAAAGCAAACACAAACAAGCCAGCTGAAGGCCATGCTGCGAAAGCTAACACGGCTCCTAAGCGCTTCATCAAGGAAATCCGTAACGTAAATCTTGACGAGTATGAAGTAGGTCAAGAAGTTAAGGTAGATACATTTGCTGCAGGTGATGTAGTTGACGTAACAGGAACATCTAAAGGGAAAGGTTTCCAAGGTGCTATCAAGCGTCATAACCAATCTCGTGGACCAATGTCTCACGGTTCTCGTTACCACCGTCGCCCAGGTTCAATGGGTCCTGTTGCTCCTAACCGCGTTTTCAAAGGTAAATTATTACCTGGACGTATGGGTGGAGAAACAATTACAGTTCAAAACTTAGAAATCGTAAAAGTGGATGCTGAGCGTAATCTTCTTTTAGTTAAAGGAAATGTTCCTGGAGCTAAAAAGAGCTATGTAGAAATCCAAAGTGCGGTAAAAGTAAAATAAAGAATTTTAGAAAGGAGGACACATCATGCCGAAAGTAGCTTTATTTAACCAAACAGGTTCTCAAGTTGGAGACATCGAATTAGCTGATTCAGTGTTTGGTATTGAACCAAATACAAGTGTGCTTCATGACGCTGTAGTAATGCAACAAGCATCTCTTCGTCAAGGAACACATAAAACAAAAGGACGTTCTGAAGTACGTGGTGGTGGTCGTAAGCCATGGCGTCAAAAAGGAACTGGTCGTGCTCGTCAAGGATCGATCCGTTCACCACAATGGGTTGGTGGTGGAGTCGTATTCGGACCAACTCCTCGTAGCTATAGCTACAAGTTACCTAAAAAAGTTCGTCGCTTAGCTATTAAATCTGCTTTATCTAGCAAAGTTCAAGCGGAAGAAGTAGTAGTATTAGACAACCTATCATTTGAAGCACCTAAGACAAAAGAAATGGCTGCAGTTCTTTCAGGCCTTTCTGTTGATCGTAAGGCGTTAGTTGTAACTGCTGATTATAACGAAGCGGTTGCTCTTTCTGCGCGTAACCTACCAGGAGTAACATTCGTTACAGCTGAGAGTGTAAACGTGCTTGATGTGCTTAAGCATGATAAGCTTGTTATTACGAAAGATGCCGTTGAAAAGGTAGAGGAGGTGCTTGCGTAATGTCAAACGCTCGTGATATCATTAAGCGCCCTGTGATTACTGAACGTTCAACTGATCTAATGAGTGATAAAAGATATACATTCGAAGTGGATGTACGTGCTAATAAAACTCAAATCAAAGATGCAATTGAAGAAATCTTTGAAGTGAAAGTCGATAGAGTAAACACAATGAACTACAAAGGTAAATCAAAGCGTTTTGGTCGTTACACGGGTTACACAGCTCGTCGTAAAAAGGCTATCGTTACATTATCACCTGAGAGCAAAGAATTAGAGTTCTTTGAAGGTGTTTAATAAATAGTAGAGAAGGAGGGAACTTAAATGGCGATTAAGAAGTATAAACCGACCAGTGCCGGTCGTCGTGGAATGTCAGTTCTTGATTTCGCTGAAATCACAACTGATAAACCGGAAAAATCGTTACTTGCGCCTTTACACAAAAAAGGTGGACGTAACAACCAAGGTAAATTAACTGTACGTCATCAAGGTGGCGGACACAAACGTCAATACCGTGTGATTGACTTCAAACGTAACAAAGATGGTATTCCAGGCCGCGTTGCTACGATCGAATACGATCCAAACCGTTCTGCTAACATCGCATTAATCAACTATGTTGATGGTGAAAAACGTTACATCTTAGCTCCAAAAGGACTTAAAGTTGATATGATGATTGAGTCTGGTGCTAATGCGGATATCAAAGTTGGTAATGCATTACCACTTCAAAACATCCCAGTCGGTACTGTGATTCACAATATCGAACTCAAGCCTGGAAAAGGTGGACAATTAGTTCGTTCTGCTGGAACTGAAGCTCAGTTACTTGGTAAAGAAGGAGATTATGCTCTTGTTCGTTTGAACTCTGGTGAGACTCGCTATATCTTAGCTACTTGCCGTGCTACAATCGGTCAAGTTGGAAATCTTGAGCATGAACTAGTTAATATCGGTAAAGCGGGTCGTTCTCGTTGGTTAGGCAAACGCCCAACTGTTCGTGGATCTGTAATGAACCCGAATGATCACCCGCACGGTGGTGGTGAAGGCCGTTCTCCTATCGGACGTAAATCACCAATGTCACCTTGGGGTAAACCAACTCTTGGTTACAAAACTCGTAAGAAAAACAAAGCGTCTGACAAGTATATTGTACGTCGTCGTAAAAAATAACGGGATTGTACTGCGGTTCTCAAATAGAACCGTAGCTCAATCACGAAGGGAGGTTTTCTCATGGGTCGTAGTTTGAAAAAGGGACCTTTTGTCGATGATCATCTTATGAAGAAAGTTGAAGCAATGAACGAAACTGATGATAAGAGAGTTATCAAAACTTGGTCTCGTCGTTCAACGATTTTTCCTGAGTTCATTGGTCACACTATTGCTGTTTATGATGGCCGTAAGCACGTGCCTGTATACGTATCTGAGGACATGGTTGGTCACAAACTTGGTGAGTTCGCACCAACTCGTACGTATAAAGGTCATGCAGCTGATGATAAGAAAACAAGACGTTAAATTGTGAGTAAGAGAGGAGGTCAATCCTATGCAAGCTAAAGCAGTAGCAAAACAAGTTCGTATTGCTCCTCGTAAAGTTCGCTTGGTTATTGATTTGATTCGTGGTAAGCAAGTTGGTGAGGCGATCGCTATTTTACGTCACACACCTAAAGCTGCTTCACCAGTTGTGGAAAAGCTTTTAAACTCTGCAATCGCGAACGCAGAACATAACTATGAAATGGAGCCAAACAACCTTGTGATTAGTGAGGCTTTTGTTGATGAAGGTGTTACTTTGAAACGTTTCCGTCCACGTGCGATGGGTCGTGCAAGCCGTATTAACAAACGTACTAGTCATATTACATTAGTTGTAACAGAAAAGAAGGAGGGATAAAGCGTGGGTCAAAAAGTTAATCCGGTTGGACTTCGTGTTGGTGTCATTCGTGACTGGGAGTCAAAATGGTACGCTGATAAAGATTATGCAGATTTACTACACGAAGATATTAAAGTTCGTGAGTATATTGAAAAACGTTTAAAAGACGCTTCTGTCTCTAAAGTAGAGATCGAACGTGCTGCAAACCGTGTAAACATTACAATTTCTACTGCTAAGCCAGGAATGGTGATCGGAAAAGGCGGTTCAGAAGTTGAAGCGCTACGTAAAGCATTAAATGAATTAACAGGCAAGCGAGTTCACATCAACATCTTTGAAATCAAGCAAGCTGACCTTGATGCAAAGTTAGTTGCTGAAAACATTGCTCGTCAATTAGAAAATCGTATTTCGTTCCGCCGTGCTATGAAGCAAGCAATCCAACGTACAATGCGTGCAGGTGCTCAAGGTATTAAAACTCAAGTATCTGGTCGTCTTGGTGGTGCTGATATCGCTCGTGCAGAACATTATAGCGAAGGAACTGTTCCACTTCACACACTTCGTGCTGATATTGATTATGGTACAGCTGAAGCTGATACAACTTACGGTAAATTAGGTGTTAAAATCTGGATTTATCGTGGTGAAGTCCTTCCAACGAAAGGAACGAAAAAAGAGGAAGGAGGCAACTAATTATGTTAATGCCAAAACGTGTTAAATATCGTCGTGAACACCGTGGAAACATGCGCGGACGTGCGAAAGGCGGTACTGAAGTACATTTCGGTGAGTTCGGTTTACAAGCTACTGAAGCTTCTTGGATTACAAACCGTCAAATCGAATCTGCTCGTATTGCAATGACTCGTTACATGAAGCGTGGTGGTAAAGTTTGGATTAAGATTTTCCCTTCTAAACCATACACTGCTAAACCATTAGAAGTTCGAATGGGTTCTGGTAAAGGGGCACCTGAAGGATGGGTAGCTGTTGTCAAACCTGGTAAAGTAATGTTTGAAATTGCTGGTGTTTCAGAAGAAGTTGCTCGTGAAGCTTTACGTCTAGCTTCTCATAAATTACCGGTGAAATGTAAGTTTGTAAAACGCGAAGAAGTGGGTGGTGACGCAAATGAAAGCTAATGATATTCGTAACTTAACCACTGCTGAAATTGAGCAAAAAACGAAATCACTTAAAGAAGAATTATTTAACCTTCGCTTTCAACTAGCGACTGGTCAATTGGATAATCCAGCCCGTATTCGTGAAGTTCGTAAAGCAATTGCGCGTACGAAAACAGTATTGCGTGAACGTGAGCTTGGAATTAACAACGGCTAAAAAGGAGGTTTGCGAAAATGGAACGCAACCAACGTAAAGTTTACAGAGGACGTGTTGTTTCTGACAAGATGGATAAAACGATTTCTGTTCTTGTTGAAACTTATAAAAAAGATCGTCTTTACGGCAAGCGTGTTAAGTACTCTAAAAAGTACAAAGCCCATGATGAAAACAATAGCGCCAAAATCGGCGATATCGTAGAAATTATGGAAACTCGTCCGCTATCAAAAGACAAACGTTTCCGCTTAGTTGAAATTGTAGAAGAAGCGGTAATTATCTAATAGAATTCCTGATCTGAAGGGAGGTAAGTTTGTATGATTCAACAAGAATCCCGTTTAAAAGTTGCAGATAACTCTGGTGCTCGTGAGGTACTTTGTATCAAAGTTTTAGGTGGATCTGGTCGTAAAACAGCTAATATTGGTGATGTAATTGTTTGTTCGGTAAAACAAGCAACACCAGGTGGCGTTGTCAAGAAAGGTGACGTTGTTAAAGCTGTTATCGTACGTACGAAGAGCGGAGCTCGTCGTAACGATGGTTCATATATTAAGTTTGATGAAAATGCTGCTGTTATCATCCGTGATGACAAGAGCCCTCGTGGAACTCGTATTTTCGGACCTGTTGCTCGTGAACTTCGTGAAAACCAATTCATGAAAATTGTTTCTCTTGCTCCAGAAGTTCTTTAATAGAAGATTATCGAAAGGCCCTGTTAAGGAGGTGCGAACATGGCAAAGATGCATGTCAAAAAAGGTGACACAGTAAAAGTCATCTCTGGAAAAGATAAAGGGAAACAAGGTGTAATCCTTGAGGCATTCCCGAAGAAGAATCGTGTACTTGTTGAAGGTGTTAACATCGTGAAGAAACATGCTAAACCTTCTCAAGATAATCCACAAGGTGGAATCTTGAATATCGAAGCACCTATTCATTCTTCCAACGTTATGCCTATCGACCCTAAGTCTGGCGAACCAACTCGTGTAGGTTATAAAGTAGAGAACGGTAAAAAGGTACGTATTGCTAAGAAGTCTGGCGAAGCTTTAGATAAGTAGTCAGGTGTGAAAGGAGGTCAATCGCATGAGTCGATTAAAAGAAAAGTATTCAAGTGAAATCGTTCCTTCTCTAGTTGAGAAGTTTAACTATTCATCTGTAATGGCTGTGCCTAAGCTTGAAAAAATCGTTGTTAACATGGGTGTTGGTGACGCTGTTTCAAACGCGAAAGCATTAGATAAAGCTGTTGAAGAACTAGCTACTATTACAGGTCAAAAGCCTTTAGTTACTAAAGCAAAGAAATCTATCGCAGGATTCAAATTACGTGAAGGTATGCCAATCGGAGCTAAAGTTACACTACGTGGCGAGCGTATGTTTGAATTTCTTGATAAATTAATTACTGTATCACTTCCGCGTGTACGTGACTTCCGTGGTGTTTCTAAAAAAGCATTTGACGGTCGCGGTAACTACACACTAGGTGTTAAAGAGCAATTAATTTTCCCTGAGATTGATTATGATAAAGTTGATAAAGTTCGTGGAATGGACATTGTTCTTGTAACAACTGCTAAAACGGACGAAGAAGCACGTGAACTATTAACTCAAATGGGAATGCCATTTCAAAAATAATCAAAGTCGTATCGAAGAGGAGGGAAAACGTTGGCGAAGAAATCTATGATTGCAAAGCAAAAACGCACACAAAAGTATAAAGTACAAGAATATACTCGTTGTGAACGTTGCGGTCGTCCTCATTCAGTTTTGCGTAAGTTTAAACTTTGCAGAATTTGCTTCAGAGAACTTGCTTACAAAGGGCAAATTCCTGGTGTGAAAAAAGCTAGTTGGTAATCCCAAGAACGGGAAGGAGGTAAATAATAATGGTCATGACAGATCCAATTGCAGATATGCTTACTCGTATTCGTAATGCAAATACAGTACGCCACGAGAAATTAGAATTGCCTGCTTCAAAGGTGAAGAAGGAAATCGCAGAAATTCTTAAGCGTGAAGGTTTCATCCGTGATTACGAGTACATCGAAGATAATAAGCAAGGTGTAATCCGCATCTTCTTAAAATATGGTACTACAAATGAGCGTGTTATTACAGGTCTTAAACGTATTTCGAAGCCTGGACTACGCGTATATGCAAAAGCTAACGAACTTCCAAGAGTTCTAGGTGGATTAGGTATTGCATTAGTTTCAACATCGAATGGTGTAATGACAGATAAGGATGCACGTCAACAACAAGTGGGCGGCGAAGTATTAGCGTACGTTTGGTAATACAATCCTTAAAATGAACGGAGGTGTACAAGAATGTCTCGTATTGGTAAAAAACCAGTAGAAGTTCCAAGTGGAGTTACATTAACTCTAGATGGTACTTTACTTACTGTTAAAGGTCCTAAAGGTGAGCTTAAGCGTAACCTTCACGAGGATATGAAAATTGTAATCGAGGATAACCTAGTTACGGTTGAACGTCCTTCTGACAACAAGTTACACCGTGCACTACACGGTACAACTCGTAGTTTGATTAATAACATGGTTGAGGGTGTAACAAAAGGTTTCGAACGTGGATTAGAGCTAATCGGTGTCGGTTACCGTGCTACTAAATCTGGTCAAAAGCTTGTTCTTAACGTTGGTTACTCTCACCCAGTTGAGATCACTCCTGAACAAGGAATTGAGATTGAAGTTCCTTCTAACACTAAAGTAGTTGTTAAAGGTATTGATAAAGAGCGTGTTGGTGCTGTAGCATCTAACATCCGTTCTGTACGTTTACCAGAGCCTTACAAAGGTAAAGGTATCCGTTATGAAGGCGAATATGTTCGTCGTAAAGAAGGTAAAACAGGTAAATAATCACTAACTCACGGAAAGGAATGACGTTCAATGATTACGAAACGTAGCAAAAGCGTAGCTCGTAAAAAGCGCCATGCACATGTTCGTCGTACGATTACAGGAACACCTGAACGTCCTCGCCTAAATGTTTTCCGTTCATCTAAACACATCTACGCTCAATTAATTGATGATGTAAATGGTGTTACTCTTGCTTCTGCTTCTACTCTTGACTCAGAGGTAGCTGCAGATGCAACGAAAAAAGATGCGGCAAAAGCTGTAGGTGAACTCGTAGCTAAACGTGCGATCGAAAATGGACATAAAGTAGTTGTATTTGACCGTGGTGGTTATGTGTATCACGGAAGAGTAGCAACACTTGCTGATGCAGCTCGCGAAGCTGGATTGCAATTCTAAAGAAAAAAGGAGGGAAAACGAATGCGTCGTATTGACCCTAATACGTTGGAACTTGAAGAAAGAGTAGTAGCTGTCAATCGTGTTGCTAAAGTAGTTAAAGGTGGACGTCGTTTCCGCTTTGCTGCATTAGTTGTAGTTGGCGATAAAAATGGCCACGTTGGATTCGGTATGGGTAAAGCTCAAGAAGTACCAGAAGCGATCCGCAAGGCAGTAGAAGATGCAAAGAAAAACCTTATTGAAGTACCAGTTGTTGGTACAACAATTCCACATGAGATTGTTGGACACTTTGGTGCTGGTCGCGTTCTATTAAAGAATGCATCAGAAGGTACTGGAGTTATCGCTGGTGGACCAGTTCGTGCGGTATTAGAACTAGCTGGTGTTAATGATATTTTATCAAAATCTCTAGGTTCAAATAACCCAATCAACATGGTTCGTGCAACTATGGAAGGATTAAAGGGTTTAAAACGTGCTGAAGAGGTTGCAAAACTTCGCGGCAAATCCGTGGAAGAACTGTTAGGTTAAGGAGGGAAAGTAAATGGCTAAGAAATTAGAAATTACCCTCACTCGTAGTCTTATCGGGCGCCCGGAAGACCAACGCGTTACTGTGAATACACTTGGTCTACGTAAGATGCACCAAACTGTTGTTCAACAAGACAACGCTGCGATCCGCGGTATGGTAAACAAGGTATCTCACCTTGTAACTGTAAAAGAAATCGAAGCTTAATAAAGCTATTTATATAAACGAGGAGGTGTCGACATGAAACTTCATGAGTTGAAACCTGCAGAAGGATCACGTAAAGTACGTAACCGTGTAGGTCGTGGTATCGGTTCTGGTAACGGTAAAACAGCAGGAAAAGGACACAAAGGTCAAAACGCGCGTTCTGGCGGAGGTGTTCGTCCTGGTTTTGAGGGTGGTCAAAATCCTTTATACCGTCGTCTACCTAAACGTGGATTCACAAATCCAACTCGTAAGGAGTACACAGTAGTAAACCTTGATACTTTAAACCGTTTTGAAGCGGGTACTGAGGTTACACCTGAACTTCTTATTGAAACTGGAACTGTGAAAAACGTTAAGTTCGGAATCAAGATCCTAGGAAACGGTAAGCTTGAAAACAAGCTAACGGTTAAAGCACATAAGTTCTCAGCATCTGCAGTTGAAGCTATCGAAGCTGCTGGCGGAAAAACTGAGGTGATTTAATGTTCCGGACGATCTCCAACATTATTCGAGTGGGTGATTTACGCCAAAAGGTGATTTTCACCCTACTTATGCTCATTGTCTTTCGTATCGGAAGTTTTATCCCTGTTCCAGGTTCGAACAAGGATGTACTTAATTTCTATGATCAAGCGAATGCATTTGGGTTTTTAAATACGTTTGGTGGTGGAGCTTTAGGGAACTTTTCGATTTTTGCAATGGGGATAATGCCATATATTACTGCATCGATTGTTGTGCAGTTATTGCAAATGGATGTTGTTCCTAAATTTGCAGAATGGGCTAAGGAAGGGGAAGCTGGCCGACGTAAATTAGCTCAGTTTACCCGTTACGGAACAATTGTATTAGGTTTCATTCAAGCTTTAGGGATGTCAATTGGTTTCAATTCACTATTCCCTGGGCTAATCCCTAATCCAAGTGTTCCAACATATTTATTTATTGCGTTAGTATTAACTGCAGGTACGGCTTTTCTTATGTGGCTTGGTGAGCAAATCACTGCAAAGGGTGTAGGGAACGGAATTTCTATTATTATCTTTGCGGGTATTGCTGCGGGGATTCCTAATGGAATTAACCAGATCTATGTTCAGCAGATTGAAGGCGCGGGTGAGCAACTGTTTTTAAGTATTGTAACAGTGCTCCTTTTAGCTTTAGCAGTCCTTGCGATTGTAGTGGTTGTTATATTTGTTCAACAAGCTTTAAGAAAAGTTCCTGTACAATATGCTAAGCGATTAGTGGGAAGAAGCCCAGTTGGCGGTCAATCGACACATTTACCGTTAAAAGTAAATGCTGCTGGTGTTATCCCAGTTATCTTTGCACTTTCTCTTTTCATGTTCCCTCCAGTTGTTGCTGGTTTCTTTGGAACTGATAATCAGATTGCGGCTTGGGTGACAAGAACTTTTGATTATACACAACCGATCGGTATGATTGTGTATGCATTATTAATTATTGGATTCACGTACTTCTATACGTTTATCCAAGTTAATCCGGAAAAAATGGCTGAAAACCTTAAAAAACAAGGTGGCTACATTCCAGGCATTCGGCCCGGTAAGACAACACAGACTTACTTAACGCGCATTTTATATCGATTAACGTTTGTTGGAGCACTCTTCTTAGCTGTCATTTCTATTATTCCAGTATTCTTTACAGATTTATTGAATTTACCTCCAGCTGTTCAAATAGGGGGACTGGATTATTAATCGTTGTTGGTGTAGCATTAGACACGATGAAACAGATCGAAAGTCAGCTGATTAAACGTTCTTATAAAGGCTTTATTAAGTAATGAGGGGATCAGGGAAGGATTAACTTCCCGTTCGCCTTCTGTTGTTAAATCGGAGGATGGAGGGAGATTGGAATGAATTTAATTTTAATGGGTTTACCAGGTGCGGGTAAAGGTACTCAAGCTGAAAGAATTGTTGAGAATTACGGTATTCCTCACATTTCAACTGGAGATATGTTTCGCGCAGCTATTAAAGGGGAAACTGAGCTTGGTTTAAAAGCAAAGTCTTTTATGGATGCTGGGGAACTAGTTCCAGATGAAGTTACAATTGGTATTGTTCAAGAGCGTTTAGCTAAAGATGATTGTCAAAAAGGTTTCTTATTAGATGGTTTTCCTCGTACTGTTGCTCAAGCTGAAGCATTAGAGGAGTTACTAACTGGTATGGGACGCAAGATTGACTATGTTCTTAATGTTGATGTTCCTGAACAACTATTATTAGATCGACTTACTGGTCGTCGTGTTTCACCAACGTCTGGAAGAACATATCATGTTATCTTCAATCCTCCTAAACAAGAAGGAATTTGTGATGTAGATGGTAGTGAACTAATCCAGCGTGATGATGACAAGCCTGAAACAGTTAAAAAGCGTCTTGAAGTAAACCAAGCGCAAGCAAAACCTCTTGTAGATTTCTATACTGAGAAAGGCTACTTGCGTACGATTAACGGTGATCAAGACATCAATAAAGTATACGAAGATATTGACCAGCTCCTGAAAGGACTTCCTGCATGATCATTTGTAAGACTGAACGAGAATTAGAAATCATGCGAGAAGCTGGAAGAATTGTTGCACTAACGCATCAGTCGTTAAAGGAACATATTCAGCCTGGCATATCAACTAAAGAATTGGATGAGATCGCTGAAAAGTTGATTAAGGCGCATGGAGCAACTCCCTCATTCAAAGGCTATAATGGGTTTACAGGTAGCATTTGTGCTTCAGTAAATGAGGAATTAGTGCATGGTATTCCTGGGAAGCGAGTGCTTAAAGACGGTGATATCATTAGTGTTGATATCGGTGCATACTACAATGGATATCATGGAGATTCAGCTTGGACGTACGCTGTCGGCAATATTTCCGAAGAGGATCAAGCACTACTTGATGCAACGGAAGCATCCCTTTTTAAAGGGTTAGAGTTTGCTAAGGCAGGAAATCGTTTATCAGATATCTCTCATGCCATCCAATCTTATGCAGAGCCACTTGGTTTTTCAATTGTTCGTGAGTATGTTGGTCATGGAGTTGGGCAAGACTTGCATGAGGACCCTCAAATTCCTCATTATGGTCCCCCAGGAAAAGGACCAAGGCTTAAACCTGGAATGGTGTTAGCAATTGAACCGATGATTAATGCAGGAACACGTTATGTACGTACACTTTCTGATGATTGGACAGTTGTTACAGTTGATGGAAAGAATTGTGCACACTTTGAGCACACAGTTGCTATTACAGAATCAGGTTATGAAATCTTAACAAAAGCTTAATTGTAGGTGATGATGACAATGCAAGACTCTGGTCCAACCCCGGAGATTGGTCAAATTGTTCAATGTACAAAAGGGCGTGATCAAGGTCAATATTTCGTTATTATTGAATTGATTGATGACCGTTTTGTCAGAATTGCTGATGGTGATAAACGTAAGATTGACCGAGCGAAGAAGAAGAACATGAATCATCTTGAGCTTGTTGATTACATTGCTGAGGAAGTAAAGAGCAGCTTTATAGAAACAGGACGTGTTACTAATGGAAAGCTACGTTATGCAATAACAAACTTTCTTGAAAAACACTCTAATTTACTGAAGGAAGGTGACTGAACCTATGGCTAAAGAAGATGTTATTGAGGTGGAAGGTACGGTAATAGAGCCACTTCCTAATGCAATGTTTCGTGTTGAACTAGAAAATGGTCATAAGATTTTAGCCCACGTTTCTGGAAAGATTCGTATGCACTTCATTCGAATTCTTCCAGGTGATAAGGTGACTGTTGAATTATCTCCTTATGATCTAACACGTGGACGAATCACATATCGATACAAATAATTCGTTGCGAGAGCGACTAGCAAAATAATATATTTGTTTTGCTTAAATCTGATTAATGACTAATCAGTGCACTCCGTACTATATAGGAGGTTTAAAAGATGAAGGTAAGACCATCAGTCAAGCCTATTTGTGAAAAGTGTAAAGTTATCCGTCGTAAGGGTACGGTAATGGTTATTTGTGAAAACCCTAAGCATAAGCAAAAACAAGGTTAATATATAAGGAGGTGCTGCACATGGCACGTGTCGCAGGCGTCGATATTCCACGTGACAAACGCGTAGTTATTGCACTAACGTATGTTTATGGAATCGGTAAAGCTAAATCTTCTGAGATTTTAGCGAAAGCAGGTGTATCTGAAGATACTCGCGTTCGTGATCTTACAGAAGAAGAATTAGGACGTATCCGTGAAGCGGTAGAAGGATTCACAGTTGAAGGTGATCTTCGTCGTGAAGTTTCACTTAACATCAAACGTCTTATTGAGATTGGTTCATATCGAGGTATTCGCCACCGTCGTGGTTTACCAGTTCGTGGACAAAATTCTAAAAACAATGCTCGTACGCGTAAAGGTCCTCGTCGTACAGTAGCAAACAAGAAAAAGTAGTAAAGGAGGTAATATAAATAATGGCTAAGAAAACGAATACTCGTCCAAAGCGTCGTCAACGTAAAAATGTTGAAACTGGTGTTGCTCATATCCGTTCAACGTTTAACAACACGATTGTGACGATTACAGATACGCATGGTAACGCAATTTCTTGGGCAAGTGCTGGTGGATTAGGATTCAAAGGTTCTCGTAAGTCTACTCCATTTGCTGCACAAATGGCTGCTGAAACAGCTGGTAAAGCAGCTATGGAGCATGGCATGAAAACTGTAGAGGTTTCTGTAAAGGGACCTGGTGCAGGTCGTGAAGCTGCCATCCGTTCATTACAAGCTGTTGGTCTTGAAGTTAACATGATTAAAGATGTTACTCCAGTTCCTCATAACGGCTGCCGACCGCCAAAACGTCGTAGAGTATAACGGAATCAATCATTGTATAGATTTCCCTAAATTGTCAATACTGGATAGAGCGATAACAGTCCTGTTGGCAAAAATGGTGTAAAGCTTAGGAATTGCCTACTGGTTATCCGGTTAGGCAATCCTTGCAGTCTACCGGAGTTCGACGTTTTGAAGGAGGGTTTGTTTAATGATTGAAATTGAAAAGCCAAAAATTGAAGCGGTTGAAGTAAGTGAAGACGCAAAGTATGGAAAGTTTATCGTTGAACCATTAGAGCGTGGATATGGTACAACTTTAGGAAACTCCCTACGTCGTATTCTTCTATCCTCTTTGCCTGGCGCTGCTGTAACATCCGTGCAAATTGATTCAGTGTTACATGAGTTCTCAACAATTGAAGGTGTTGTAGAAGATGTAACAACAATCATTTTGAACTTAAAAAAACTCGCTCTCAAAATCTACTCAGATGAAGAGAAGACTCTTGAAATTGATATACAAGGGGAAGGGGTTGTAACAGCGAACGATATTACACATGACAGTGATGTTGAAGTTCTAAATCCAGATCTTCATATCGCAACACTTGCTAAAGGTGCGCATTTACATATGCGTTTAACTGCTAAGCGTGGTCGTGGGTATATACTTGCTGAGGGGAATAAAAATGAAGATCAACCGATTGGAGTTATCCCTATTGATTCCATTTACACACCGGTTTCACGTGTAAATTATCAAGTTGAGAATACACGCGTCGGTCAAGTAACCAACTATGACAAACTAACTCTTGATGTCTGGACTGACGGAAGCATTCGTCCTGAAGAAGCTGTTTCGTTAGGTGCGAAAATCTTAACTGAGCATTTAAACATCTTTGTTGGAATGACAGACCAAGCACAAAACGCTGAAATTATGGTTGAAAAAGAAGAAGATCAGAAAGAAAAAGTTCTAGAAATGACAATTGAGGAACTAGATCTATCTGTTCGTTCTTACAATTGCTTAAAGCGTGCAGGTATTAATACTGTTCAAGAACTTACCCATAAGTCTGAAGAAGACATGATGAAAGTTCGTAACCTTGGTCGTAAGTCACTTGAAGAAGTTCAAGAGAAGCTTGGAGAACTTGGACTAGGACTTCGTAAAGAAGAATAGTCGAGAAATCTGCCTTCTAATCGTTTATAATAGATTTTGTGCTCATTTATTTGGGCTGTTTAAAGGAGGGAAACAACATGGCATACGCAAAATTAGGACGTGATAGTGCTGGTCGTAAAGCATTATTTCGTGATCTTGCAACAGATCTAATTATCAATGAGCGTATCGAAACGACTGAAGCTAAAGCAAAAGAGCTTCGTTCAATCGTTGAGAAAATGATTACTCTTGGTAAGCGTGGAGATTTACATGCACGTCGTCAAGCTGCTTCATTCATTCGCAGAGAAGTTGCTGACGAAGAGTCAGGTCAAGACGCTATCCAAAAATTATTCTCTGATATCGCTACTCGTTATGAAGAGCGTCAAGGTGGTTATACTCGTATCCTTAAAGTAGGACCTCGTCGTGGTGACGGTGCTCCTATGGTTATTATCGAGCTTGTATAATTCAATCTGATTCATGAGTGAATAGATGAGACGACAAAGGGCAAATCAGATCTGAGCATATATGCTCTGACTCTGGGCCCTTTTTTGTTTACACTTTTTTAAGAAGAACATACAAAAGGCATGGTTTCCGCCTTTTGTATGTTCTTCGAAGCAATGAGCGGAACCGCTACATGTTTTAAAGGTATCAATGAGTGGTTTTCTCATAGATACCACGTAGCGAGAGAAGCCATTGCGAAGCTACAGAGCAAAGGCATGGTTTCCGCTTTTTGTATGTTCTTCGAAGCAATGAACGGAACCGCTACATGTTTTAACGGTATCTATGAATGGTTTTCTCATAGATACCGCGTAGCAGAGAAGCCATTTCAAAGCTACAAAGCAAAGGCATGGCTTCCGCCTTTTGTATGTTCTTCGAAGCAATGAGCGGAACGGCTACATGCTCTTTAGATCGATTACATATCACCAATGACTTTGAAATTGGCTCGTTTATTATTTAAATTCGCCTAGGATGCTACTACATGTCAAACCTTCAGGAGGGTTCTATGTCATCAATAATTGAACTCAATCAAGTTTGTTTCACCTATGATAATTCAGAGAAACCAGCGTTAAATGGTGTTGATTTAAATATATCCTCTCATGAGTGGGTAGCTGTATTAGGGAGAAATGGCTCTGGAAAATCTACTTTTGGAAGATTACTAAATGGGTTATTGATTCCAACGGCTGGTTCAGTATTAATAAATGGTCATTCGACTGCGGACGAAAAGTTGATTTGGTCTATTCGGACTTCTATTGGTATGGTTTTTCAAAATCCAGATCATCAATTTGTTGCAACAACGGTGAACGATGATCTTGCTTTTGGTTTGGAGAATTTAGGTTTGCCTCGGGAAGTGATGCAAGAGAGGATTGACAAATATGCAGATCTCATTGGAATTACACACCTTCTTGAAGCGGAACCCCATCGCTTATCAGGTGGACAAAAGCAAAGGGTAGCAATAGCAGGTGTTATGGCAATGGAGCCAGAAGTGATTATCTTTGACGAGTCGACGTCAATGCTCGATCCCGTCGGTAGAAATGAAGTGATGAATACGTTAAAGATGCTTCATGAACGAGGGATGACCATCATCTCAATCACACACGATATGGACGAAGCAATGCAAGCAGATCGGATATTAACCTTTCATAATGGAGAGGTCATAAAAGATTGTTCTCCTATTGAACTTTTTTCATCAGTTGATCTATTAAAAGAATTAGGGTTATCACTGCCTTTTTCTGTCGATTTGCAAAATGAGCTGCAAAAAAGAGGAGTTATCCTTTCCGACATATCTTTAACAGAAGAGGAGTTGATTGCAAAGTTATGGACATTGTATTCAATGAAGTAGAACATTGCTATATGCCTAATACACCATTTGAGAAATTAGCTCTTAAGGATATATCGATTAACATTCCATCTGGCTCCTTTACAGCGATTATTGGCCATACCGGTTCCGGGAAGTCTACGCTTATTCAACATATCAACGGTCTGTTACGCCCGACAAAAGGAAGCATACAAGTAGGGGCTTTTCATATCAAAGCTGGGGAGAAGAAAGTAGATTTAACAGGTTTGCGTAAGAAAGTTGGGCTTGTGTTTCAATACCCCGAGCATCAGCTATTTGAAGAAACTGTTGAAAAAGACATTTGCTTTGGTCCTATTAATTTCGGTCTTTCTGAAGAAAAGGCAGCAAAACGGGCACAAGAGCTTATTGAAGTAGTAGGTTTAGATCAAAGTTATTTACATAAATCCCCTTTCCACCTAAGTGGGGTCAAATGAGAAGGGTTGCTATTGCTGGAGTACTAGCAAGCCGACCATCAGTTCTTGTCTTAGATGAGCCCGCTGCAGGTCTTGATCCAGAAGGGCGAGATCAAATGATGGAGCTATTTTCAAACTATCATAGTGAAAATAAAACAACAACGATTCTTGTAACTCATCATATGGAAGTGGCCGCTAAGTACGCCGATCAAATTATTGTTATGCATAATGGTCAGATTGAGATGGCTGGTGGAAAAACGTTAATATTTGAACAAGCAGGGAAATTAGAAAGCATTGGGTTAGGGTTACCAAATACCGTTCATTTTTTGCAACAAATGAAAGAAACATTTCAGCTAAAGTCTGTTCCTGCTCATTTTGATGTTGCTGAGGCCGCCGATTTCATTGCTCAATTGCTCAAATCAAGGGAGGGGTAGTTAATGCTTCAAAATGTGATTATTGGGCAATACGTAGCTGCTCCGTCGTTTCTACATCGTTTAGATTCGCGTTCTAAATTAATCAGTGCTTTTTTACTTGTATTTATTATTTTTCTAGCAAACAATTGGTACGCTAATGGCTTAGTCATCTTATTTACTCTTTTTACGGTTCTCATCTCAAAGATTCCAATTTCATTTATTTATAAAGGAATAAGACCAATTTTGTGGCTTGTTTTATTTACGTTTATTCTTCATCTTTTTATGACAAGAGGTGGAGAAATAGTGTTTAACTTTGGCTTTTTGACGGTTTATGAAGAGGGGATTAGGCAAGGTCTGTTTATTGCGGTTCGGTTATTAACGATTATCATGCTCACGTCTCTTGTCACGTTAACGACGAAGCCGATTGATTTAACAGACGGGTTAGAAAGTTTATTTAATCCATTAAAGAAAATCGGTTTGCCTGCCCATGAATTAGCATTAATGATGTCAATTGCTTTAAGGTTTATCCCAACCTTTATGCAAGAAACAGAGAAGATTATGAAGGCACAAATGGCTCGTGGTGTTGATTTTACGACAGGTCCAATTGCCAAGCGAATTAAAGCTTTGCTACCCTTGCTGATCCCTTTATTTATTAGTGCGTTTAAGCGAGCTGAAGACTTAGCTCTAGCAATGGAGGCGAGAGGATACCGTGGGGGAGAAGGACGTACAAAGTATCGGTTATTAGTATGGAAATGGCAAGATACGAGTGTTATTTTCCTTTGTATGGTGTTTGGACTAATGATTTTCGTATTGAGGTACATCTAAAGGAGTGATGGTGTTGAAGCGAGTGGCATTGTGGGTAATGTATGACGGGACAGCTTTTTCAGGGTATCAAGTCCAGCCGGGAAAGCGTACAGTTCAATTAGAAGTTGAGAAGGCATTAAGAACTCTTCATAAAGGCACGGATGTACGTGTCCATGCTTCAGGAAGAACAGACACAGGTGTTCATGCTAGAGGACAAGTCCTTCATTTTGATTCGCCACTGATGATACCAACTGAAAGGTGGCCGAAAGCTATCAATTCCTGTTTGCCAGAGGATGTTCGTATTATTGAAGCATCATATGTCCAGGCCGATTTTCATTCAAGATATGCCGCAGTAAAGAAAGAATACCGCTATCGAGTATTTACTCCAAAACATCCGGATGTTTGGAGAAGAAATACTACGTTTCATTTTCCATATTCAATAGACTTTGAAAGAGTTAAAAAAGCGGCTTCGTACTTACTGGGAACTCATGATTTCAGCTCATTTTGTGCATCAAATACAGATGTACAAGATAAAGTGAGAACCCTTTATGAACTAGAGGTTTGCAAGCAAGGTGATGAAATTGTCTTTCGATTAGTAGGAAGTGGCTTTTTATATAACATGGTTCGCATCATTGTCGGTACATTGTTAGAAGTTGGGATAGGCAAAAGAGTACCAGATGAATTGGCTACCATTTTAGAGGCTGAAGACCGGACAAAGGCTGGTAAAACAGCACCTGGAAATGGGCTGTTTCTCTGGAAAGTATCCTATGAATATGAGATTTTCAGTGATGAATTTTAATCTGAACTTTTTTTCGAAAAAAAAGAAGCTATGACAACGACTCCTAGTGTAACAAGTTGTTGACATTGGCCTTTCAATATTATATGATGTTAGATGGTAATTCCAAAACCCACTAGCCCCGGGTTCGGAATGTTACAATAGACACTGGTTTTAAAAAATATCAATTGATTTTCAATTTACGGAGGGAAATTCATGCGTACAACATATATGGCAAAGCCAAACGAAGTTGAGCGTAAGTGGTATGTAGTCGACGCTGAAGGTCAAACGCTTGGTCGTTTAGCTTCAGAAGTTGCTTCTATTCTACGCGGTAAACACAAGCCAACTTTTACTCCTCACGTTGACACTGGTGATTTTGTAATCATCGTTAACGCTGAGAAAATTGAACTAACTGGTAACAAATTACAAGACAAGATCTACTACCGTCACTCTAACCACCCAGGTGGATTAAAGATGACTAAAGCTGCTGATATGCGTGCTAACAAGCCTGAGCGTATGCTTGAGCTTGCTATCAAAGGAATGCTTCCAAAGAACACGCTTGGACGCGCTCAAGGTATGAAACTTCATGTATATGCAGGACCAGAACACAAACATCAAGCTCAAAAACCAGAAGTTTACACACTTCGCGGTTAATCGATAGGAGGGTATTATTTTGGCACAAGTACAATATTATGGTACAGGTCGCCGTAAGCACTCAGTTGCTCGCGTTCGCCTATTGCCAGGTGACGGCCGTATCGTTATTAATGGTCGTGAATTAGACGAATATTTTGATCTTGAAACATTAAAGCTTATCGTTAAACAACCACTTGTTGAAACAGGTGTTGAAGGTCAATACGACGTTCATGTAAATGTTAACGGTGGTGGTTACACAGGACAAGCGGGTGCTATCCGTCATGGTGTTGCTCGTGCTCTACTTCAAGTAGATCCTGACAACCGTCCAGCATTAAAAACTGCTGGTTTCTTAACTCGTGATGCACGTATGAAAGAGCGTAAGAAATACGGTCTTAAAGCAGCACGTCGTGCACCTCAGTTCTCAAAACGTTAATATTGGCGTTTCAAAGACTCTCATCCATTTTGGGTGGGGGTCTTTTTTTATTTTGCACCTACTTAGTAGCAGAGATTCATCATTATACTTACATGTTGAAACACGCTAAAAGGGTAGATTACGGTCTGTTGATGACATACGGGTGAACATTGTCTTGTCAAGATGGTAAAAGATTCTCAATGGAACTTATTGAAAAAGCTTGCATAGATAAAGAATTGCGATTATGATATTCATATAATTTGTTTGGTAAACAAATTAATTAGGAGGTGTAAAAACGAAGGAAATAAAAGTATATACGAGCAATTGAAAGCGCTTCTTAATGAATGAATTAAAAAGATGAAAAGAATACTAACATAAAGAAGCTTATTATAAAAAGGTTTATATTAATGTTATCGGGAGGGTACATTGTGAAAAAGAACATAATTTTGCTACTTGCTATGTTCACAATGATTATGCTTGCTGGTTGCCAAGCCATTACAGGTGAATCTAGAGAATTAAAGCTAGCGCATAACCAATCACTTGATCATCCAATTCATCTTTCTTTGGTTGAGTTTGGAAGATTGGTAGAAGAGAAATCAAATAATGAGTTAACAGTGAAAATTTACGCTAATGGTCAGTTAGGAAGCGAGCGTGAAGTTATTGAATTAACGCAAACAGGTGCTGTAGACGTTGCTAAAGTAAGTGCAAGCGCACTGGAAGGGTTTGAGTCTGACTACTCAATTTTTAGTCTTCCTTACGTATTTGAAGACTATGAAGAATTTGAAATCGTGATGAATAATGACGAAATTACAGATCAACTTTATTATCAAACAGAGAACATTGGCTTTATCGGTTTAACTTATTATAATGCTGGAACAAGACATCTTTATACAAAAGATAAGGAAGTAACAAGCCTTGAAGAGATGCGAGGCTTAAAGGTGAGGGTACAGCCGAGTCAAACAAGTGTGAGAATGGTCGAAGCTTTAGGTGGGATTCCAACTCCTATGGCTTATGGAGAGGTTTATACAGCTCTTCAATCTGGTGTAATAGACGCAGCAGAAAATAATGAGACGGCTTTAGTTGGTAACAATCATGGGGAAGTTGCTAAATATTATATGTATACAGGACATCAGATTGTTCCTGATATGTTAATTATGAATGCAGAGCGTTTCGAACATTTAACAGATGAAGAAAAAGAAATAGTTAAAGAGGCAGCAGTAGAGTCAACAATGTATCATGAAGGTATTTGGACAGAAACAATTGAAGAGTTTACGGTGATTGCCAAAGAGAGAATGGGTGTTGAATTTGTCGATGTTGATAAGTCTATCTTTATTGAAGCCGTTCAACCGCTTCACAAAGAGTATGCTGCAAATGAAAAGACGAGAGATATTTATCAATTAATTAAAGGAGGGACTTTAAGTGAATAAACTTAAAGTGGTTTTAGATAAAACACTCATAACAAGCGCATCCCTTCTATTGATCTTAATGGTTATTTTCTCGGTTTGGCAAGTGTTGGCGAGGTATGTATTTAACATTTCTTCACCAGGGACAGAAGAATCGATTCGTTATCTGCTGATCTGGTTTGGGTTGTTAACGGCGGCTTATGTGTTTGGAGCAAAGAAGCATATAGCAATATTGTTTTTTAGAGAGAAATTTAGTCCAAGAACACAATTACTAATAGAACGAGTGACAGATGTATTAATCATCTTATTAGCTGCTATTCTAATGGTTTTTGGGGGAATAAAGATTGTACTTCTAACATCAGCACAAACAGCTGCTGCAACGGGCATATCATTAGGAGTAGTATATGCAGCGTTACCGGTAAGTGGAGTGTTTATTATCATCTATACAGTTATTAGCATGATGACAAAGAGAATCAACGAGAATGAGGAGGTGGGAGTATAATGACAGTCATCGCAGGGATTCTACTGTTTGCTAGCTTCTTCTTTCTTCTTTTATTTGGAGCACCAATTGCCATTGCGATTATTGTTAGTTCCATCTTAACATTCTTCTTAATCTTGCCGTTTGATGTGGCAATACTCACATCAGCACAAAGAATGGTTACTGGTATAGACAATTTTACAATGTTAGCAATTCCTTTGTTTGTACTATCTGGTATTATTATGAACAATGGCGGGATCGCTTTCAGGTTAGTTAATTTTGCAAAAGTGCTTGTTGGAAAATTACCTGGATCTTTAGCTCATACGAATGTAGTCGGAAATATGTTGTTTGGTTCCATCTCAGGATCAAGTGTTGCCTCGGCAGCAGCGATGGGGCGAATTATGACACCGATGCAAACAAATCAAGGCTATAAAAAAACCTATTCTGCTGCTGTTAATATTGCGTCAGCACCGACGGGATTGTTAATTCCGCCAAGTTCAATCTTGATCGTTTATTCATTAGTGAGTGGAGGTACATCGGTAGCGGCTTTATTCATGGCTGGATATATTCCAGGGATTCTTTGGGGACTAGCTGTTATGGTTGTTGCCTATTTTATGGCAAAAAAAGAAGGATATCCGGTATCTAAGCTACCTACTATAAAAGATGTCCTCTATATCGTAGCTAGTGCGGTTCCAAGTTTGTTGTTAATTATTATTGTAATTGGTGGTATTGTCGCAGGGATCTTCACCGCGACAGAAGGAGCCGCAGTAGCCGTAATCTATGCTACAGTTCTATCAATGATCTATAAAAGCATTAAAATTAAAGATGTTCCGGCCATCCTAAAAGAGACAATCGAAATTACAGGTATGATTCTTTTCTTAATTACAGCATCAGCACTATTTTCATTAGTCATGTCCTATATTGGGCTGCCTGAAGCTTTAAGTAGAGCGTTATTATCGATCACGGACCATCAGGTCGGTATTATTCTTATTATGCTTGCGATTCTCCTAGTAATTGGTACATTTATGGATATAACACCGGCAGTACTTATATTTACACCGATATTCTTACCTATATCGCAAACATTCGGAATTGACCCTGTTCATTTCGGTATGATCGTGTGTTTTGCATTATGTATTGGTAATATGACGCCTCCGGTAGGTAGTGCATTATTTGTAGGATGTAGTGTGGCTGATGTTCGTATTGAACATGTAATAAAAACATTGCTTCCATACTTTGCTGTCGTTATTATCGTCTTATTATTAGTAGCGTTTATCCCTCAAATCAGCCTATTCTTACCAAACTTATTTGGGGTATAGCGTAACGTATATATAGAACCATTTAGAATGGGGGCGCCTATAAGGTCAAAAAAAGACCTTGTGAGACGCCCTCTTTTGTTATTTATCAAGAAATAAGCGGTCATTTCTGACAAGTTTTCCACTGCATGTTGTGATATGAGATAGTCATACTAAAAGAAAGAACATACGAAAGGAGAGGAAGATAAATGAATGTAACTGTGCTATCTGATAAGCGGAGAGAGAAACAATGGAAGTTTGAACGCAGTATTCTAAAAAATTTATCTCTTAAAGAACTTAAAGCAAATGTTGAAGAGCATTTTCGGTCAGTTGTTCCGTTTCATTTTCTTTCCCACCCTTTTTTAATTGATCCTTGTATGGATATGGCAATAGACGCCTTTTTAGTAGGAGCTGAATACAGTAAATTTGGCTACTCAGGCGAAAATGAAACTGAAGTGAAAAGAAGATGTGATGATGAGTTGACGGAAATATCACATTGTATTTTCAACTTGCTCCAAGGGTGGTTAATCGACTCCGATTATTTGTTGGACTCTTTACAAGTTTCGACAGAAGCCTTTGTTGATCATTGGTGGACAAAGGGGTTTCGAGAAGGAGAAAAACGTTATCGGTTAAGATTGCATTAACGTGAGTAACGGTTTGAAAAGAGGATAAGTGACCATTGGCTAGCTAGACAATGTAAGTACTTTAAGAACATCTATAAAATCACTTCATAATCTTCTCCTTGTCCCAATATACATAGGAAGAGTGGACGAGGAGGGATGGAAGTGAACTTGATTAAGTGGTTAAAGGGCGGGGCGTTTGCATTAGGTGTCGTCAGTTTATTGTTTATTATCCAATATCAATTTATTAGCAATGATTCATGGTCGACATGGAATCTTCCTTTATCTGGTAAAGTTATTGTCCTAGATCCAGGGCATGGTGGAATTGACGGAGGGGCTGTTTCGAAAAAAGGTGTTCTTGAAAAGGAAATTACGTTATTAATTAGTATGCAGCTCAGGGATTACTTACAAGAAGCCGGAGCTCTCGTTTTAATGACAAGGGAAGATGACCATGACTTAGCAAATGCAGATACAAGGAAAATAAGGCAACGTAAAAATGAAGATTTAAGAAGAAGAGTTGATATTATTAATGATTCGGATGCAGATCTTTTTGTAAGCTTACATCTCAATGCCATTCCATCGCCAAAATGGAGCGGGGCACAGACTTTTTATAACCGTACATTACCTGAAAACGAAGAGCTTGCTAGATTTGTTCAAGATGAAGTTAGACGTAACTTAGAAAATACGAACCGACTTGCAAAGCCAATTCATAATGTATACCTTATAAAAAATGCTGAAATTCCAGGGGTGCTAATTGAAGCTGGATTTTTATCAAATCCTCATGAAGCAGATTTGCTTAGTACCGAAGACTATCAACAAAAAGTAGCAGCTTCAATTTATCAAGGGATTTTACGTTATTATACTGACGAGAAAATGCCTGAATAATAAATGCAACCGGATTCACGCTCTTTCAGTAACCTATGCTATACTAGGCATATAACTGAAAAAGGAAGGTGTCAGGATTGGTAACCGAAGCAGTAGTTCTTGAAGCTTTAAATCGGGTTAAAGACCGTGATTTAAATAAAAGCCTTGTTGAAACAGGGGGAGTAAGAGAAGTTAAAGTAAAAGATGGCAACGTCAGCGTGAAAATTGCACTTGCTAAAACAGGAACAGCTGAACAAATGGAAGTTCAACAAGAAGTTGTTAATGTTATTAAGGGTGAAGGGGCAAACTCAGTCGGACTTCGCTTTGAAGAGTTAACAGAGGAAGAGTTAGTGAAACTAGGTGGTGTAAATGAACCTTCGTTCCAAGGACCAGCACTTCTTGCTCCAAATAGTAAGACAACATTTATTGCGGTTACAAGTGGTAAAGGAGGCGTAGGGAAATCGACCGTATCGGTTAACTTAGCTACTTCTTTAGCGCGCCTAGGAAAAAAAGTTGGTATTATTGATGCTGATATTTATGGCTTCAGTGTTCCAGATATGATGGGAATTGAAGAACGACCAAAAGTAATTGCAGATCGTATTTATCCAGTTGAACGCTTTGGAGTAAAGGTAATCTCAATGGGGTTTTTCGTTGAAGACAATGCGCCAGTAATTTGGAGAGGTCCAATGCTTGGAAAAATGTTAAATCAATTTTTCACAGAGGTTGAATGGGGAGATCTCGACTATTTAGTGTTAGATTTACCTCCCGGAACAGGAGATGTAGCTCTTGATCTTCACACTATGCTTCCTCACTCTAAAGAAATTTTAGTTACAACACCTCATGCAACCGCAGCATTTGTTGCAGCTCGTGCAGGGACTATGGCTATAAAAACACACCATGAAATTTTAGGTGTCGTTGAAAACATGGCGTACTTTCAAAGTCGTGTATCGGGTGAGAAAGAATATGTTTTTGGAACTGGTGGCGGAGAGCGTTTAACTGAGGAATTAAAGACAGAACTACTTGGACAAATACCACTTGGTCAACCAGAAATAAATAAAGATGATTTTGCACCGTCCATTTATGCATCGGAACATCCAATCGGCGAAATCTATGAAGGAATTGCAAAACGCATTATTGAAAAGACACATTAAAAAAGAAAAAAGGGTGTCGTGAAGGGCTGATCTTACACGACATCCTTTTTCTTATGATGACTGTCCGCCACCACCACCTTCTTGACCGCCTTCACCTTCCTGTCCGCCGCCGCCCTGGGCTTGGTCTTGTTTCTCTAGTTGTTGTTGAGCAACTCTTTCTAGAACTTCATTAACTTTAGCTATGAAGAAAGGACTTTCGAAAGCTTCTGTCATAATGGTCATGACTTGTTGTCTATATTCTTTTGCTTTTAATGTTTCTAAAAGTGCTTGTTCCATTTCAGGATCTTGTAGAACGGTAATCATCATACTTTGATACTCGGGATCCTTCATTAAACCTTTAAGTAATTTTTCATTTTCGGTTTGCATGCTTTCTGCAAAGGTCTGAGCGAATTCAGGATCTTTCATCACGTCTTGCCAAAACTGTCTTCCTGCTTCTGACGTGAGGGTTTCTTGAATGGTTACTCTGACAAAGGCATTATCCATAACGATTTCCTTTTGTAATTCTTCATCTGTCATAATTTCTTGGATAGCTTGTTTTCCCTCGTCCGTTTTAAGCATATCGACCATCATTTTCTTTGTGCTTTCATAATCTGGAGTGTTTCCGCCACCGTTCTCAGCTTGCGCACAACTTGTAACAATGGTTAGGAGCATAGTAAGGATAAATACGAAAACAGTCTTTTTCATGCGTGTGGCCCCTTTCGGTCATTTTGTCATTAATTTGAGATATTTGTCGACGTTTTATACATGACAGAAAGAGAAAATCTAGCATTTTTTATTGGAGATTGATACAATCATGGAAGCAGAATTGAATTTTTGGAGGATTTGCCTGTGAACAGTCGGAAAGTCGTTTATTTATTTTTTACCACTTTATTAGTGGGAAGTATAAGTGGTACGATTGTCGGTTTTATTTTAGAGTTCAATGTTTACACAGAAGGCTCGTTTCTTAATATGTTGTTTGGGATTATTTGGATGATTGGAATTTCTGCAGCCTTTAGCTTGATTAGTCAAATGGGCTTTTTCGCTTATTTAACGGTTCATCGTTTCGGATTGGGGTTATTTAAATCACAAAAGCTTTGGAATTATGTTCAGCTTATTTTAATTGCATTTACCGTGTTTGATCTTATTTATTTCCGTTATGTTGCTTTTGCGGAAACAGGGGAAACGATTTGGGGATATATGGTGATGCCGTTGCTGCTTTTATTTTACGGAATAGTGATTGCTTTTATAAAAGCAAAAGGTACAAATAAAGGTGCGTTTATTCCTGCTCTCTTTTTTATCGTAGTTGTAACTACAATTGAGTGGGTTCCAGCATTAACTGTAAATGATCCAAAATGGTTATGGCTGTATTTCACACCTTTAATTACAGCAAATACGTGGCAACTATTGATCTTGCATCGTCTTAATAACCAATCTAAATAAAAAAATGAACGCCTTAGACTTTACTAAGGCGTTCATTTTTATTTAACCTCTTCATTTTTAGCTTTTGTACTTGCCATTAAATCTTCTACTGTTGTAAAGGAGTACCCTTTATCCCGAAGTTGATCAATAATGATTGGAAGGGCTTGATGAGTTTGTTTTACAGAATCAGATGCATGAAAGAGGATAATATCACCTGAATCAGCAGAAGAAACTACTTCATTCACAATCGCTTCGACTCCAGGGTTTTGATAGTCTTTTGAGTTAACACTCCAGTGGATAACAGAATAATTCTGTGCATCTGCAATTTTTAACACTTCTTTATTGAAAGATCCATTTGGAGGTCGCAATAAAGTAGGTCGCTCACCAGTTAGTTCGGTTAGTACTTGGCTACTTTGATTGAGGTCTTGTCTAATTTTATCAGATTCCCAGCCTGTATAATCTTTGTATTGATAGCCATGGCTGCCAATTGAATGACCTTTATCTTTAATTTCCTTGACTAAATCAGGATAACGTTCTGCCCAGGAAGCAGAAATAAAAAAGTTTGCATGATCTATCTCTTTTTGGTCTAGAATGTCTAAAATCGGCCTAATACGATTTTCCCCCCAGCTGATGTTAAAGGTTAAAGCAATTTGTTTATCATCTGTTTCGGCTTTATAAAAAGCTTGCGGTCCATCTGATGTAGAAAAAACAGCTATTTGAGATCGTTCTACATAAAGCAAACCAGCAGTGAAGAAGGCAGCGATTATGATAAGGGATAATTGCTTAACACGCTTTGCATGGAAAATCCAAAAAAAATTCATTGTGTCCCCTCCTTGTCCATCGTTATCATCAATTTATGGTTAGAAGTGGGAAGTTATGAATAAAATTGGATGAAAATGAAAATAATTTAAAAGCCTAAGGTTTTGGGATTGGTGAAAGTCATTGGTCTTTGATAGTTGTTCAGTCACGATAGTCGAGGTGGTAGGGTGTGTTAGGTGTTATCTTAAACAAAAAAGAAGTTCAAGAAGTAGAGTATATGTTAAAAAGAGAAATGGAAGAGTTACTTCTAGATATGTCTGATCCTCGTATTGATGAGGTCGTAAAAAAGGCAATGGAGGAAAAATATCAGATTGTCTTTAAGATTTATAAGCGCTTTGTACCCCCGAAAGAAACAATGAAATATGTTTTAAATAAGCGTAACACACAGTAGATTGTGTTACGCTTGAAAAAAATTCTCTTAATGTATTGACGTGTAACTTTAAATCGTGTTATATTTATTTCCGTCGCCGAGACAAGTTGTTAATTTACTTGTTGACATTCTTGTTCCGGTTGTGATAAATTATTAAAGTCGCTGTTGAGTGACAATGAGTTCTTTGAAAACTGAACAAAAGCCAAGCGAAAGAGATACATGATATCTCGTCAATTTTAAGTGATTTTGTAAAATCACAATTAAGTATCGTTAGCGATACGATTTGAGCACAAATCAAACACTTTTATGGAGAGTTTGATCCTGGCTCAGGACGAACGCTGGCGGCGTGCCTAATACATGCAAGTCGAGCGGACTGAATTAAGAGCTTGCTCTTAATTCAGTTAGCGGCGGACGGGTGAGTAACACGTGGGCAACCTGCCCTGTAGACTGGGATAACATCGAGAAATCGGTGCTAATACCGGATAATATCTGAGACCTCATGGTCTTAGACTAAAAGATGGCTCCGGCTATCACTGCAGGATGGGCCCGCGGCGCATTAGCTAGTTGGTAAGGTAATGGCTTACCAAGGCGACGATGCGTAGCCGACCTGAGAGGGTGATCGGCCACACTGGGACTGAGACACGGCCCAGACTCCTACGGGAGGCAGCAGTAGGGAATCTTCCGCAATGGACGAAAGTCTGACGGAGCAACGCCGCGTGAGTGATGAAGGATTTCGGTTCGTAAAGCTCTGTTGTTAGGGAAGAACAAGTATCGTTCGAATAGGGCGGTACCTTGACGGTACCTAACCAGAAAGCCACGGCTAACTACGTGCCAGCAGCCGCGGTAATACGTAGGTGGCAAGCGTTGTCCGGAATTATTGGGCGTAAAGCGCGCGCAGGCGGTCTTTTAAGTCTGATGTGAAAGCCCACGGCTCAACCGTGGAGGGTCATTGGAAACTGGGAGACTTGAGTACAGAAGAGGAGAGTGGAATTCCACGTGTAGCGGTGAAATGCGTAGATATGTGGAGGAACACCAGTGGCGAAGGCGACTCTCTGGTCTGTAACTGACGCTGAGGCGCGAAAGCGTGGGGAGCAAACAGGATTAGATACCCTGGTAGTCCACGCCGTAAACGATGAGTGCTAGGTGTTAGGGGTTTCGATGCCCTTAGTGCCGAAGTTAACACATTAAGCACTCCGCCTGGGGAGTACGACCGCAAGGTTGAAACTCAAAGGAATTGACGGGGGCCCGCACAAGCAGTGGAGCATGTGGTTTAATTCGAAGCAACGCGAAGAACCTTACCAGGTCTTGACATCCTTATGCCCTCCCTAGAGATAGGGATTTCCCTTCGGGGACATAAGTGACAGGTGGTGCATGGTTGTCGTCAGCTCGTGTCGTGAGATGTTGGGTTAAGTCCCGCAACGAGCGCAACCCTTGATCTTAGTTGCCAGCATTTAGTTGGGCACTCTAAGGTGACTGCCGGTGACAAACCGGAGGAAGGTGGGGATGACGTCAAATCATCATGCCCCTTATGACCTGGGCTACACACGTGCTACAATGGATGGTACAAAGAGCAGCAAAACCGCGAGGTCGAGCCAATCTCATAAAGCCATTCTCAGTTCGGATTGTAGGCTGCAACTCGCCTACATGAAGCCGGAATTGCTAGTAATCGCGGATCAGCATGCCGCGGTGAATACGTTCCCGGGCCTTGTACACACCGCCCGTCACACCACGAGAGTTTGTAACACCCGAAGTCGGTGGAGTAACCCTTTTGGGAGCTAGCCGCCTAAGGTGGGACAGATGATTGGGGTGAAGTCGTAACAAGGTAGCCGTATCGGAAGGTGCGGCTGGATCACCTCCTTTCTATGGAGTAATACTCTAGTCGATGTATGGTTTTAGAACCATATAACGCTTTGGTCTTTTGTTCAGTTTTGAAGGAACTCCCTTCAATTAATAGAAACTAACTTTGTAAGAAAAAAGTTAGTGACTTTGGTTCTTTGAAAACTAGATAATGCAATAGAAACAATGTTAGTTTTATCGGTATCTTATTTATAAGAGAAGATCAAACGAGCATGTCAAGAATTCAAAAACGACTTTTTCAAAATAGATCGTTTTTGGCAAAGAGCTTCGAGTAGTTCGAGGAAGCGAGTGGTCGAAAGAATGGAACGTACACCCGTACGTGACATGACTGAGATCCACGAAGCTGACGAAGAAATGCGAAGAAGATCTGCAGCCAAAATGGTTAAGTTAGAAAGGGCGCACGGTGGATGCCTTGGCACTAGGAGCCTAAGAAGGACGCGACGAACGGCGAAACGCCTCGGGGAGCTGTAAGTAAGCTTTGATCCGAGGATATCCGAATGGGGGAACCCACCATCCGTAATGGGATGGTACCCATACCTGAATACATAGGGTGTGAGGAGGCAGACCTGGGGAACTGAAACATCTAAGTACCCAGAGGAAGAGAAAGCAAATGCGATTTCCCAAGTAGCGGCGAGCGAAACGGAAACAGCCCAAACCAAGAGGCTTGCCTCTTGGGGTTGTAGGACGTCTCATACGGAGTTACAAAAGACGAGCATAGGTGAAGCGATCTGGAAAGATCCGCAGTATAAGGTAACAGCCCTGTAGCCGAAATGCCCGTCTCTCCGAGACGTATCCTGAGTACGGCGGGACACGTGAAACCCCGTCGGAATCCGGGAGGACCATCTCCCAAGGCTAAATACTCCCTAGTGACCGATAGTGAACCAGTACCGTGAGGGAAAGGTGAAAAGCACCCCGGAAGGGGAGTGAAAGAGATCCTGAAACCGTGTGCCTACAACTAGTTGGAGCCCATTTACGGGTGACAGCGTGCCTTTTGTAGAATGAACCGGCGAGTTACGATCCCGTGCAAGGTTAAGCTGAATAGGCGGAGCCGCAGCGAAAGCGAGTCTGAATAGGGCGCATTAGTACGTGGTCGTAGACCCGAAACCGTGTGATCTACCCATGTCCAGGGTGAAGTTCAGGTAACACTGAATGGAGGCCCGAACCCACGCACGTTGAAAAGTGCGGGGATGAGGTGTGGGTAGGGGTGAAATGCCAATCGAACTCGGAAATAGCTGGTTCTCCCCGAAATAGCTTTAGGGCTAGCCTCGAGGGAAGAGTATTGGAGGTAGAGCACTGATTGGACTAGGGGTCCCCACAGGATTACCGAATTCAGTCAAACTCCGAATGCCAAATACTTATCCTCGGGAGTCAGACTGCGAGTGCTAAGATCCGTAGTCAAGAGGGAAACAGCCCAGACCATCAGCTAAGGTCCCAAAGTATACGTTAAGTGGAAAAGGATGTGGAGTTGCCCAGACAACCAGGATGTTGGCTTAGAAGCAGCCACCATTTAAAGAGTGCGTAATAGCTCACTGGTCGAGTGACTCTGCGCCGAAAATGTACCGGGGCTAAACGTATCACCGAAGCTATGGATTGACACCTTCTGGTGTCAGTGGTAGGGGAGCGTTCTAAGTGCAGCGAAGTCAGACCGAGAGGACTGGTGGAGCGCTTAGAAGTGAGAATGCCGGTATGAGTAGCGAGTGAGGGGTGAGAATCCCCTCCGTCGAAAGCCCAAGGTTTCCTGAGGAAGGCTCGTCCGCTCAGGGTCAGTCGGGACCTAAGCCGAGGCCGAAAGGCGTAGGCGATGGACAACAGGTTGAAATTCCTGTACCACCTCCTCACCGTTTGAGCAATGGGGGACGCAGAAAGGTAGGGTAAGCGCGCTGATGGATATGCGCGTCCAAGCAGTTAGGCTGGAAAGTAGGCAAATCCGCTTTCCATAAAGGCTGAGCTGTGATGGCGAGGGAAATATTAGTACCGAAGTTCCTGATCCTACACTGCCTAGAAAAGCCTCTAGCGAGGTGAGAGGTGCCCGTACCGCAAACCGACACAGGTAGGCGAGAAGAGAATTCTAAGACGCTCGGGAGAACTCTCGTTAAGGAACTCGGCAAAATGACCCCGTAACTTCGGGAGAAGGGGTGCTCTATTAGGGTGCAAGCCCGAGAGAGCCGCAGTGAAAAGATCCAAGCGACTGTTTAGCAAAAACACAGGTCTCTGCGAAGCCGCAAGGCGAAGTATAGGGGCTGACACCTGCCCGGTGCTGGAAGGTTAAGAGGAGGGGTTATCCTTTGGGAGAAGCTCTGAATTGAAGCCCCAGTAAACGGCGGCCGTAACTATAACGGTCCTAAGGTAGCGAAATTCCTTGTCGGGTAAGTTCCGACCCGCACGAATGGTGTAACGATTTGGATACTGTCTCAACGAGAGACCCGGTGAAATTATAGTACCTGTGAAGATGCAGGTTACCCGCGACAGGACGGAAAGACCCCATGGAGCTTTACTGTAGCTTGATATTGGATGTTGGTACAGTTTGTACAGGATAGGTAGGAGCCTTGGAAGCGTGAGCGCCAGCTTACGTGGAGGCGTCGGTGGGATACTACCCTGACTGTGCTGACATTCTAACCTCGAGCCGTGATCCGGTTCAGGGACAGTGTCAGGTGGGCAGTTTGACTGGGGCGGTCGCCTCCTAAACAGTAACGGAGGCGCCCAAAGGTTCCCTCAGAATGGTTGGAAATCATTCGTAGAGTGCAAAGGCAAAAGGGAGCTTGACTGCGAGACCTACAAGTCGAGCAGGGACGAAAGTCGGGCTTAGTGATCCGGTGGTTCCGCATGGAAGGGCCATCGCTCAACGGATAAAAGCTACCCTGGGGATAACAGGCTTATCTCCCCCAAGAGTCCACATCGACGGGGAGGTTTGGCACCTCGATGTCGGCTCATCGCATCCTGGGGCTGAAGTAGGTCCCAAGGGTTGGGCTGTTCGCCCATTAAAGCGGTACGCGAGCTGGGTTCAGAACGTCGTGAGACAGTTCGGTCCCTATCCGTCGCGGGCGTAGGAAATTTGAGAGGAGCTGTCCTTAGTACGAGAGGACCGGGATGGACACACCGCTGGTGTACCAGTTGTTCCGCCAGGAGCATAGCTGGGTAGCTACGTGTGGACGGGATAAGTGCTGAAAGCATCTAAGCATGAAGCCCCCTCAAGATGAGATTTCCCATGGAGTTAATCCAGTAAGACCCCTTAGAGATGATGAGGTTGATAGGTCTGGTGTGGAAGCGTGGCGACACGTGGAGCTGACAGATACTAATCGGTCGAGGACTTATCCAATATATTCTTGAGTTTCTATTACGCATTATCTAGTTTTGAGAGAACCATTCTCTTACATAAGTCTGGTGGCGATAGCGAAGAGGTCACACCCGTTCCCATGCCGAACACGGTCGTTAAGCTCTTCTGCGCCGATGGTAGTTGGGGGCTTCCCCCTGTGAGAGTAGGACGTTGCCAGGCCATTATTCCACAGTAGCTCAGTGGTAGAGCAATCGGCTGTTAACCGATCGGTCGTAGGTTCGAGTCCTACCTGTGGAGCCATATTTATGCTTCCATAGCTCAGTCGGTAGAGCACTACCATGGTAAGGTAGGGGTCAGCGGTTCAAGTCCGCTTGGAAGCTCCAGAAGGACCGTCTATACGCCTTCAGTATAAACCTGTAAAGGCGTTTTTTTAATGCTGAAATAGGTTTAAAAACAAACAATTTCCCTTTAAAAAAAGCTTGTTTTTTTCTTTAACTTTAGATATAATATTTTTTGTCAGTTAGTGACATACAAAATGGCCCGTTGGTCAAGCGGTTAAGACACCGCCCTTTCACGGCGGTAACACGGGTTCGAATCCCGTACGGGTCACCATATAACTTTGATTTAATGGAGGATTAGCTCAGCTGGGAGAGCACCTGCCTTACAAGCAGGGGGTCGGCGGTTCGATCCCGTCATCCTCCACCATATATGCCGGCCTAGCTCAATTGGTAGAGCAACTGACTTGTAATCAGTAGGTTGGGGGTTCAAGTCCTCTGGCCGGCATCCTTTATCATGGAGGGGTAGCGAAGTGGCTAAACGCGGCGGACTGTAAATCCGCTCCCTCCGGGTTCGGCGGTTCGAATCCGTCCCCTCCACCATGATTGGGCTATCGCCAAGCGGTAAGGCAACGGATTTTGATTCCGTCATGCGTTGGTTCGAATCCAGCTAGCCCAGCCATTTTAGAGCCATTAGCTCAGTTGGTAGAGCATCTGACTTTTAATCAGAGGGTCGAAGGTTCGAGTCCTTCATGGCTCATTTTTGCTATTTAAAAAGACGCGGAAGTAGTTCAGTGGTAGAACACCACCTTGCCAAGGTGGGGGTCGCGGGTTCGAATCCCGTCTTCCGCTCCATAGTTTGGGGCCTTAGCTCAGCTGGGAGAGCGCCTGCCTTGCACGCAGGAGGTCAGCGGTTCGATCCCGCTAGGCTCCACCAATACATAATAATTCAAACCATAGATAAAACATCTATGGTTTTTTATATGTTTGTTTTTTCTTTATGCCATTTGTTTCTACTCACTAAGTAATCATATTCATTTAAAAGCTGATCTAATTTGTGACTGTATTCCAGCATCTCCTTTGAAATTAAAGAGGTTGTTTTTGATTTTTCATTTAAAAGGTTTCTGTATCGTTCTATATCTTGTATAAGCTGCCTTTTTTGATCCATATTATCCACATCCTTCTAAAGTAGTTACTGTCTAACAAATTTGAGTGAAATATATGCAGTTCAAAGAAGAGTGCTGATCCGTTTTGAATGATGTTATAACAAATTGGTATTAATTTTTTGTTTTTAATTAAGTATTATTTAAATACCCTAATATTTTAAAGTTGAAACAGAAATCATGTTATTATATGTAATAAATGGAAAATGAAACTTTATCGTTTAGTTTTACGTATAAAAGTCAGAACGAGTGTAGGCAGGGATTACTTTATGGATATAATTGTAAAGAGATTGATTAGGGAAGTGAGAAAAGGGAATCAACAAGCTTTCTCAGAAATTGTTGAACTATATAAAGACAAAGTTTTTCAAGTTGCTTATAGAATGGTGGGAAACATGCATGAAGCTCAAGATGTTGCCCAAGAAGCATTTCTTCGAGCGTATACAAACATTGATCGTTTTGATATCAATCGTAAGTTTTCAACTTGGTTATTTAGAATTGCAACGAATGTAGCGATTGATCGACTACGCAAAAAGAAACCAGATTTTTATTTACAGGAAGAAGTAAAAGGGTCCGAAGGTTTAACGTATGAGTCACAATTAGCCGCAAGTGATGATTTGCCAGATGATCAAGTTGTGGCTTTAGAGCGTCAACAGTGGGTTCAGGCTGAGATTAATCAACTCCCGCCTAAATATCGAACAGCTATTATATTAAAATATATTGAAGATCTCTCAATTAATGAGATAAGCGAAATTTTAGATATTCCACCTTCTACTGTTAAGACAAGAATTCACCGTGGAAGAGAAGCACTTAGAAAAAGAATGCGCCATGTATAAGGAGGGATATGAAGATGAAATGTAATGAGTATTATGAAGAGCTTATTCAGAAGGTTGTGGATGAAGAAGCGACTATAGAAGAAAAAAAGTTACTTGATCAACATCTAAAAGGATGCGAGTGTTGTAAACAACACATGCATGAACTAAAAAAAGTAATTGCATTTGTTCAAAGCTCATCTCATATAGAAGCTCCAATTGGTTTTACAGATTCAGTAATGGGAAGATTACCAGAAAGAAAGCAAGTGTCAAAGTGGAAACAATGGACAAGGAAGCATCCTATTTTGGTCTCGGCGGCGGTTTTCTTCATATTAATGGTCACAAGTATTTCATCACTCTGGAACAGTGGTGAAGAACAAGTTGTTGTATCTGGGTCTGGTCATGTACAAATTGACCAGGAAAGTGGTCGAGTTATTGTTCCTGAGGGAGAAGTTATTAAAGGAGATATTGTAGTTAGAAATGGACAGTTGCAAGTAGATGGAGAAATACAAGGCAATGTATTGTTAGTAAATAGTGAAGCGTATTATGCGTCTATTGGTCATGTCTCTGGAGAAATTCATGAGATTGATCAAGCATTAGAATGGACTTGGTATCATATTAAGCAATTTTTAAAGCAAGTCATTCCAGTTGCAGAACAAAGAGACTCTAATGAGTAGGACTTCAATATCTACTATGATATAATGGAGAGTAATGAGAATAGCATTATGAAAATGTCTCTTGACGTATGTTAGTGGTTTGGAGGAAGAGCCATGTTTTCTTTAGAAGAGTTTGGTTGGCTCAACTATGTTGGGCAAGTTGTTGATATATTGGTAGTTACATTTGTTGTTTATAAGGCAATAATGATCATACGAGGTACAAGAGCGGTACAGTTAGTAAAAGGAATAACCGTTATCTTAGCGATTTGGTTTCTGAGTCGTTTCTTAGGACTTCGAACCCTTGAATTCTTAATGAATCAAACAATTACGTATGGATTACTTGCCATCATTATTATCTTTCAACCGGAACTTAGAAGAGGGTTGGAGCAACTAGGGAGAGGAAGACTCTTTTCGAGTCGAACAGTTCCCCAAGATGACCATGTGAAAAATTCAATAGATGCTATTATAAAGGCATCCTCTTATATGGCAAAAAGAAGAATCGGAGCACTTATGTCACTTGAACGTGAAACTGGCATGAGTGATTATGTTGAAACCGGTATTCAGATGAATGCGAATTTAACCTCGGAATTGTTAATTAATACGTTTATACCAAATACTCCATTACATGATGGAGCCGTTATTTTAAAAAATAATACGATATTAGCTGCTGCTTGTTATCTTCCTTTATCAGAGAATCCTTTTATTTCTAAAGAATTAGGAACAAGACACCGCGCAGCTTTAGGAGTTAGTGAAGTAACAGATTCTCTTACCATTGTTGTCTCCGAAGAAACGGGCGGTATATCGCTAACGAAAAACGGAGAGCTTCACCGTGATCTTGATGAAGAAAGACTGCGGAGCTTATTAGAGCGTGAGTTGCTAGTAGAAAGCAAGAGCACAACAACGTCTCGCTGGCATTGGGGAGGAAAGAAGAATGGATAAGTTATTTAATAGCCATTGGTTTGTTAAGATTATTTCTTTCTTCATTGCTCTTATGCTGTTTACAATGGTAAATATGGACAATCTAGCGAGTCAACCAGGTGGTGTCCTTCCAACAATTAACCCAACGTATACGCTAGAAGATGTTGAGTTAACAGTGCTTTACGATGAAGAAAATTATGCGATTACAGATAAAACTGAACATGTCCAAGTTAATTTACGTGGTCCTCAAGCTCAGTTAACCTTATTTCAGCTAACCAGGCCTTCCTACGAAGTGTTTGTTGATGTAACTGATCGAGGAGAAGGGGTACATACTTTAAGTGTTCAACATAGGAATTTCCCAAGTGAATTATCTGTATCGATTGTTCCGCAATATGTTCGTGTTGAATTACAGGAAAAGCAGACAGTATCATTTCCTGTTCAAGTTGATATAATCAATTCAAATGAAGTAGAAGAAGGGTACACAGTTGGTACTCCAATTGTTAGTCCGATTAATGTGGATGTTACTGCAGCGAGAAATCTTGTAGGTGAGGTTAGTGTAGCCAAAGCATTTGTTGATGTTGCAGGTGCAGATCGAACAATTGAGGAAACAACGCCAGTAAAACTTTATGACAAAGATGGAAAAGAGTTATTTTTGACGGTTGAACCTCAGGTAGTTGATGTAAAGGTTCCTATTACAAGTCCTAACCGATTGGTTCCAGCAAAAGTAACACGAATTGGAGAATTACCTGAAGGGCTTAGCATTAATAATATTAAAATTGAACCAGAAGAAGTAACGATTTATGGTCCTAATGACATTATAGAACGTACAAATGTTGTTGATGTTGGTGAACTAGATCTGAATGAACTGACAGAATCAGAAACACTTGAAATGACAGTTCCAGTTCCTCCAGGGATTGAGAGAGTATCACCGGAAAAGGTAAATGTCGTTGTTACCATTGATGAAGAAGATTCAGTTGATTTTGAAGATGTGCCTGTGGAAACGATTGGAAGCCAGGATGATGAAGATGTCACATTTAATGGCACAAGTAATCCAACAATATCGATTAGAGCAAAAGGATCAGCTGAGTTATTGGAAAGACTTAGTTTAGCAGACATTCAAGTTTTCGTTGATGTGAGTGATCTAGCAGCGGGAGAGCATGAAGTTGAAGTTCAGGTGAATGGGCCTCCTAATATTCGATTTGAAGTAGAAGATCTAATGATTCCAGTTGAAATTATTGAGCGTACTGATTGACGATTAGTTTGAAGGAGAGAATGAATAATGGGAAAATATTTTGGTACAGATGGTGTGCGTGGGGTTGCAAATACCGAACTTACACCAGAGCTTGCCTTTAAGTTAGGTAGAATGGGTGGATATGTATTAACAAAGCATACTGAAAAGCCTCGAGTCATTATTGGTCGAGATACACGAATCTCTGGAGAAATGCTAGAGAGTGCTCTTGTTGCAGGCTTGCTCTCTATAGGAGCAGAAGTTATGAGACTTGGTGTGATTTCTACACCTGGTGTCGCTTTTTTAACGAAAGCTTTAAGCGCGGATGCCGGAGTTATGATCTCCGCTTCTCATAATCCAGTACCCGATAATGGAATTAAATTCTTTGGCCCGGACGGATTTAAATTATTAGATCAGCAAGAGGAAGAGATCGAGCGCCTTTTAGATGGGGAGGATGAATTACCAAGACCCGTTGGAGGCGAACTAGGTCAGTTAAACGATTATTTTGAAGGTAGCCAAAAGTATTTGCAATTTTTAAAGCAAACGGTGCAGGAAGATTTCTCTGGTCTTCATATTGCGCTAGATTGTGCTCATGGTGCAGCCTCCTCATTAGCTCCGCACTTATTTGCTGACTTAGAGGCTGATATTTCAACGATGGGAACATCACCAAACGGAGTTAATATTAATGAAAATTGTGGGTCGACTCATCCAGAAGCTTTGGCTGAGCTCGTACGTGAAAAGGGAGCTCAAATTGGACTAGCATTTGATGGGGATGCTGACCGTTTAATTGCCATTGATGAAAATGGTGAAATCGTTGATGGCGATAAAATTATGTTCATCTGTGCTAAGTTTATGAAAGAACAAGGATGGTTAAAGCACGGAACAGTTGTCTCTACAGTAATGAGCAATTTAGGCTTCTACAAAGGGTTGGAAGAAATCGGTGTTGAATTTAAACAAACAGCTGTTGGTGATCGTTACGTAATGGAAGAAATGAGAAAGGGTGGATTTAACCTTGGTGGAGAACAATCCGGCCATATCATTTTCCTTGATCATGTGACAACAGGTGACGGTTTACTATCTGCTTTACAGTTAGTTAATATTATGAAAATTACAGGAAAACCGTTATCGAAACTTGCAGCTGAAATGGAGACGTTCCCACAAAAGTTAGTGAACGTTCGTGTAACAGATAAGCATGCTGTAAGCGACAATGAGAAAGTAAGTGCAGTTATTGCAGAAGTTGAAAGTGAGATGGCGGGAGAAGGTCGTGTGCTCGTTAGACCATCTGGTACTGAGCCGTTAGTTCGAGTAATGGTTGAAGCCAAAACAGAAGAACTTTGCGATAACTATGTTGACGCAATTGTTACTGTTGTCCAAGAGGAAATGGGTTTAGAATAATCTTTTCATGCATAAGCAGCACATAAATCGCTGCTTATGCATATTTTTTTATATAGAGTTTAAACCCACTCTTTTTGTTAGTTTTTAGTAATGATTGACGACCAATAGTGAGCTGATGTATGATGGAAAAAGTCAGGAAAAGAAAGGTGGGTAGTATGTTCCATAATCGATTAAAGCGCCTGAACTACCATGAGTGTAGTTGACGAGGAGAGGGAGTATCGAGTGTTCGGCGGATGCCCTCCGGTTGTAGCATGACAACCGTTAGACTTTTGGAGAAAACAAAGAGGCAACTCTTTGCACAAAGCCAGAAGTAACCATGCCTCTAAAATAATGAGAGTGGGGGTAAGAGTGCCCCTTAGGTTTCTTACCCCATATATCGGGAGGTAACTAGTTATGTGTGGAATTGTTGGTTATATTGGAACGGAAGACGCTAAAGAAATCTTATTACGCGGACTAGAAAAACTAGAATATCGTGGTTATGACTCAGCTGGTATTGCTGTTGCGAACGAAAGCGGCGTTCATGTATTTAAGGAAAAAGGGCGCATTGCAGCATTACGTGAAGTGGTAGAGGAAGATGTTTCTGCAACTGTAGGGATTGGGCATACTCGTTGGGCAACACATGGTGTTCCGAGTCGTACGAATGCACACCCTCATCAAAGTGAAACAGCTAGATTTACACTTGTTCATAACGGTGTTATTGAGAACTATGAACAATTAAAATCAGAGTTTTTATCAGATATTCCTATGGTGAGCGATACCGATACAGAGGTTATTGTTCAATTAGTTGACCGCTTAGTTGCAGATGGTAAATCTGTTGAAGAAGCTTTTAGTCATACATTGTCTTTATTAAAAGGCTCTTATGCACTTGCGCTTCTCGATAAACAAAATACAGATCTTGTCTATGTTGGAAAAAGCAAAAGTCCACTTCTAATTGGTGTAGGTGAAGGCGTGAACGTGATTGCATCAGATGCAATGGCTATGCTTCAAGTAACTAACCAATTTGTTGAGATTATGGATCAAGAGATTGTGCTTGTTTCCCGTGATCAAGTAACAATTAAGAAATTAGATGGTACTGTTGTAACCCGTGAACCTTATACAGCTGAATTAGACGCGAGTGACATTGAAAAAGGAACATACCCTCATTTCATGTTAAAAGAGATTGATGAACAGCCATTTGTCATTCGTAACATCATTCAAAAGTATCAGAATGATGATGGTACGGTTCGTTTGGATGATGACATTCGTCAAGCAATGAAATCATCAGATCGTATTTACATTATTGCTGCTGGAACTAGTTACCATGCTGGTTTAGTTGGGAAACAACTTATTGAAAAAATTGCAAATCGCCCAGTAGAAGTCCATATTGCGAGTGAGTTTTTATACAATATGCCTCTACTGTCAGATAACCCACTCTTTATTTTTATTTCTCAAAGTGGAGAAACAGCTGACCTTCGTGGAGTTTTAGTTGAAGTGAAGGAAAAAGGCTATAAAACATTAACGATTACAAATGTTCCAGGTTCAACACTTTCTCGTGAAGCTGATTTTACTTTACACACGTATGCAGGACCAGAGATTGCTGTTGCATCTACAAAAGCTTATACAGCACAAATGGCAGTTTTGACGTTGCTGGCAGTAGATACAGCGAACGCAAAAGGAATTGAATTAGATTTCGATCCAATACAAGAGCTTGCAATCGTTGCAAGTGCAATGGAAACACTTTGTGATCAGAAGGAAAAGCTAGAACAAATCGCTCGAGATTTCCTAGCAACAACGCGTAATTGCTTCTTTATTGGTCGTGCAGCTGACTATTTTGTTTGTTTAGAAGGAGCTCTTAAACTGAAAGAAATCTCTTATATTCAAGCAGAAGGATTTGCAGGTGGAGAATTAAAACATGGTACAATCGCTCTTATCGAAGAAGGAACTCCAGTAGTAGCAGTTACAACACAAGAGCATGTTAATTTAAGCATCCGTGGAAATGTAAAAGAAGTAGCAGCTCGAGGAGCGAATCCTTGCATTATCAGCATGGAAGGATTAGAGCATGATGGAGATACATTTGTAATTCCACCTGTTCATGAATATCTAACTTCTCTTGTAACAGTTATTCCGCTTCAATTAATCTCTTACTATGCAGCATTGCATCGCGATTGTGATGTTGATAAGCCGCGTAACTTAGCAAAAAGCGTGACGGTAGAATAAGCTAGTTAATAGTTAAATTAGGATAAATTACACGTAAAAGTGGATTCTTAGATCGTTATCTAAGAATCCACTTTTTTTCAATGAGCCCATTTGCGATTCTTTGTAAAACAAACCGTTACCCATTTTTCATATTTTAGTTCCTTTGTTTGTTGATCAATCTGTTCGCGAATGAAATCTTGGTCGTCGATTGTGAGGATATCTGATTGGTTATTCAAGATAAAATCAATCTCTACGTATAATTTACTTCCGACCTTAGACATCCTTAAGTAGGATTGTTCTACTTTATATGTCTTTTCAATTGAGAAAACAACATCTTGGTACTTCTCCTCAATCGCTTGTGCTGGAGCCATTTCCAATACTTCTTTAATAGCTTTTGCCATTTCGGTTATCGGTACTTTAACAAAATAACTAGCAACCAAAATAACCATTAATGGATCGACATATGGGATTATATGTGAATAAGGTGTAAGGCTTAGTAAGCTCGCAAAAAGAAATCCTATTAGAACAGCTCCACTTAAGTACATATCCATACGCCATTGGTTTGCTTCGGCTTTTATTAAACCGTACTCCTCTTTTGAATGCTTCTGTAGGCAGGCATATATTGCCCAGCAAACAATTGTTGATACAAGAGCGTAGAGCAAGGCAAACTCAACAACTGTTTCTCTTCCTCCATTAAAAACAGTAATGAACGAGGACACAAGAGCAGAAAAGGTTAAAAGGAGAATGACGAGATATTTAATAATAATCACTATTGGTTCTAGCATTTCTTTGCCGAAAGGAAATCTTTTAATATCTTTCTTTCGAATATAATTTGCTGTATATAAGGATAAAAAGGACAAGATCACACTGATAAAAGAGTACAATCCATCAAATAAGACCATCTGCGAAGAAACGAGATAGCCTATCACTATTCCTATTATCGCAAGAAGGAGTGCTCCATAGACAGACAGTTTTAAAAGCTTATTTTGTAAAGTATAAGACGTATCAAGCGACGTCATAGTAACACCTCATTAAAATTTTCAAACTGAATGACAATCAGTCAGTGAACAGCCAATAAAGAGCAAGACCTGTCTTTTAGCTTCTTCTATTTCATTTTCGTTCCGATTAGAAAAATAATTTGTTTCTGCGGTTGTTTCCGCTAAATTAATGATCATTTTCGTTAAATAGCTCAGGTTAATCTTTGTTTGCATTGAACCATTATGAACGGCCATTGTTAGTTTTTCTTCAAGCCAATCGTAGTATGGTTGATAAATCTCTTCCCATCTCTCAAACGCATGGTAGTATGTCAGGCCTGAATAACATAATTCGATTAATTCTTTATATGTTTCTGTGATCTGGAAAGTTGTTTCAACAACCGCTTTAATTGTGTCATGAATCGATTTGCTACTTTGATCGTGACGTTTTAACTCCAATAATAAGAAGTGAAGGATTCGTTCTGCTATTGCTGGAACAAGTGCGCTTTTTGAATCAAAATATAAATAAAATGTCCCTTGAGCGACACCTGCTTCTTTGACAATCTGGGAAACAGATGCTTTTTCATAGCCTTTTTCACGAATCACTTTACATGCTGCATCAACTATTAATTTATATTTATCATCTTTTGCCTCGGGCATTATCATTCCTCCTAAAACCAATTTAAAACAAGAGTGACTGACTGTCATTCATTTATAAAATAATTATAGCAGACTATTTTCTGAATGTATATGGGTATACAGGGAAGAGATAATACTCTTTTATATCACTTACAAAAATAAAGTAAATATCATTGATTTTGTATTATACTTTATGATAGTATCTATTTGTAGAGGGGAAAAGCTATCTTTGGCTTTGTATCTCGAATTAATTATAAATTAAATTAAGATATTTTCAGTTCATTCATTGAGAATGATAGTAGGTGATTTTGATGGGGATTCTAGAAAAATTATTTGGAAGCAATAAGGAGATGACAAATATGTCAAACATTAATTTAGCGGTAATTTACTACAGTTCTACAGGAACAAACTATCAGTTAGCAAAATGGGCTGAAGAAGGTGGGAAAGCAGCAGGTGCAGAAGTTAAAGTGTTAAAAGCGCCAGAACTTGCACCGCAAACAGCAATCGATTCTAACCCAGCTTGGAAAGCTCATGCAGAAGCAACAAAAGACGTACCTGAAGTGACATTAGCTGACCTAGAGTGGGCAGATGCAATTATTTTTAGTACACCAACACGATTTGGGAACATGCCTGCACAAATGAAACAATTCATAGATACAACTGGGGGACTTTGGTTTAATGGAAAACTTGCCAATAAAGCAGTAAGTGCGATGTCATCAGCAAGTAACGCACATGGTGGTCAAGAGGCAACCATCCTTTCACTATATACGACAATGCACCACTGGGGTGCAATCATTGCTTCTCCAGGATATACTGATCCTGTACAATTTGCTTCAGGAGGAAACCCTTACGGAGTGAGTGTAACAGTAGGTCAAGATGGCAAAATGCAAGAAGACGTTGAAGAGGCAGCTAAATATCAAGCGAAGCGTACGGTCCAAGTTGCAGAATGGATCAAAAAAGGAAATCAATAATTAATAGGGAATTGGAAGCCAATCACGTGAGATTGGCTTTTTATTATGTTCACTTTTCATGTAACTGCAACATTTTTCGAAATGATATAATGAGAGAAAAAATAGGAATCATTAACACAAAATGGGGGTATAGCACGACTGTTATACATATTCATTTAATAGACAAGTAATTGTAGGAAGAGGAGGATGGGATGCAAAATATTAAGGATACGGTGAAAGAAGTTGTTTATGCCATTATGCCCCTTTCATTCGTTGTTGTGATCCTGCAATTCACGGTGATTGGAATGCCAATGGAGATGTTTATTCAATTCCTTATTGGTGTTGTAATGGTTTCAATTGGCTTAATATTATTTTTATTAGGTGTACATATTGGGTTATTGCCAATTGGAGAGATGATTGGGGCTGCGCTGCCACGAATGGGAAAGGTGTGGTTGGTTGTCTTTTTTGGCTTATTGCTCGGGTTTGTTGCGACGGTTGCTGAGCCAGATGTGAGAGTGTTGGCGATCCAAGTAGACTTAGTTTCTAACGGGATTGTATCAAGCAATGTGTTAATTTATACGGTTGCATTAGGGGTTGCCATTTTTGTTGGATTGGCGATGCTACGAATCATGTTAAACATCCCAATCACTTATCTGTTAGTAGGTGGCTATGCAATTGTTTTTCTATTGGCTGCTTTTACCCCTTCTCACTTTGTTCCGATTTCCTTTGATGCAGGTGGGGTTACAACGGGGCCGATGACGGTACCATTTATTCTTGCTCTTGGAGTAGGAGTGGCATCTGTTCTAAGAGGTAAGTCGGCTTCATCGGATGGCTTTGGTTTAGTGGCATTAGCGTCGATTGGGCCTATTATCGCCGTATTAGTGTTAGGGGTGATTTACGGATGAACGTCAAAATATTTGAAGGCTTTGGCCACGTCCTTTATGAAGTCACCTTTGCTTTAATTCCGTTATTAATTTTCTTCTTGTTTTTTCAATTTTTTGTATTGAAGCTTCCTTTTAAAAAACTTCTAGATATATTTAAAGGTATGTTTCTTACATTTTGGGGATTAGCTTTTTTCCTGCAAGGAGTCCATGTTGGCTTTTTGCCAGCAGGTGAGATGGTGGGCACTATCCTTGGTTAGATGGACCGTTTATGGGTTTTGATTCCGATCGGTTTTGTACTAGGTTTTGTAGCAACCTTCGCTGAGCCTGCCGTTCGTATATTAAACCATGAGGTGGAAAAAGTATCAGGGGGATATATTCCTCAAAAGGTGATGCTTTATACTCTTTCAATTGGAGTAGCTCTCTCAATTGCTCTTTCCATGTTGCGAATGATTGTAGGGATTCCATTATGGTATTTTATCATTCCTGGTTATTTATTAGCGTTGGTTCTAATGAGATTTTCAACTAAGTCTTTTACGGCTATTGCTTTTGATTCTGGTGGAGTAGCTACGGGTCCAATGACTGTTACATTCATCGTGGCGATGACAGTAGGAATTGCCTCCGTATTAGAAGGGCGAGATCCTTTACTTGATGGGTTTGGTATGATTGCTCTCGTTGCTCTTTCACCAATTTTATCTGTGTTAACATTAGGTCTGCTTTATGGCCGGAAGGAGAAAGAAAATGAACGCACATTTGAATCTGACTCATAAACTATTGGTTACGATTGTCAAAAAAGGAGTGGCATCTAAAGTAGTAAAAGCATCAAAGCAAGCAGGTGCAGAAGGAGGAACAATCGTATATGGAAAAGGATCGGGCATTCATGAGACAAAGAAATTTCTAGGGATTAGTGTAGAGCCGGAAAAAGAAATGATTTTAACATTAATTCCAAAGGAAAAAGTTGACCATGTGCTTAAAGCAGTTGAGCAAGCTGGAAAGCTAGATAGACCTGGAAATGGTGTAGGGTTTGTTATTGATGTGAAAAGGATTGCAGGGATTGTGCATCTTCTTAATTTACAGAACTATATCAGTGAGCAACAAGGGGTTCCAATGGATAATAAAGTTTCATACGATTTGATTGTTACAATTATTAATAAAGGATATTCAGAAAGAGTTGTAGAAGCTTCCAAAAAGGCCGGGGCAGAAGGAGGAACGGTTTTGTATGGAAGAGGTACTGGCATTCATGAACAGGCAAAGCTTTTTAATATTGCAATTGAGCCTGAAAAGGAACTAGTGCTCACATTAATCGATCGTGATAAGACTGATGATGTATTAGAAATGATCATGGAGCATGCAGAATTGAACAAACCAGGAAAAGGGATTGCTTTTGTGTTAGAAGTAGAAAGGACGATAGGGATTAACCATTTATTAAATAGAATGGTGAATCAAAGTATTGGTGATAATAATTAAATAAATGTTTGATTACCTTTAATCAAACATTTATTTAATGAGAGTAGAAGGGTGATCTCTTGAATAAATTGTTAGACTACATATCTATCACAATAGGGTCAATTATTGTAGCAGTGGGGCTTGAGTTAATTTTGGCTCCCAATGGGTTAGTCGATGGTGGCGTTACGGCTATTGCCATAATGGTGAATGCATTAGTTCAAGTACCGATATTTGTTGTATTTGTTTTGCTTAACGTGCCAGCCTTACTCATTGCTGGGAAATATATGGGTAAAAAATTTATCATTCGAACAATATACGCAAATATCATTACGTCTATTTCATTAATCTATTTCGGTCCATTCCCTGCAATTACGTCATCAGAAGTGTTGATTGTCTTATATGGCGGTTTATTGTTGGGGGTAGGGATTGGGCTTGTTGTAAAGTCAGGTGGAGCAATAGATGGGTCAGAGATGATTGCGATTTGGATTAATAAAAAATATGATATTGCCATTAGTAAATTCTTATTATTAGTGAATGCCGTTATTTTATCAATGGCGGCTTATGTGTTTTCTCTAGAAAAAGCGATGTTCTCCATTGCTGTCTTTTTCATTGTATCTAAAACAATTGATTTCATTTTAGACGGCATTAACCAAGGGAAGTCTGTCATGATCATAGCGAGTGAGCCAGATAAAATTGGGCAACAGTTGATAGAGGAATTAGGGATGTCAATTACCTACCTACAGGGAACAGGTGGTTTTTCAGGAGAGGAATCAAAGATCATATATTGTATTACGGATCGATTTATGTATCCGAAACTAAAGGAATTGGTTCTCTCCATTGATCCTACAGCTATACTAGAAGCATCATTTGTTACAGAAACAACAGGGATAAAGAGGAAATCTATCTTAAACCAATAGAGAAAGGGTTGTCCCAAATGTTTATACAAAGACGATAATAGCTTTATTCTAGCACCTTGAGAGCAGGAAACATTTAATATGAGCAATTCGGTGTTTAATTGAATCGAGGGCGTATCAAAAGGTCAAAGATAGACCGTTTGATACGCCCTCTTTTTTAGGGTGAAAAATATGGAATGGAGCATTAATTTATTAAATTACCTTGTTAATAGATCTAACAAGGTAATAGAGAAACAAAATCGTCTTATTTAAAATGTAACATGTGTCAACTATTTAGAAAGTAAACAATTATAAGACAAATGTATGGTGTTTGGGGGAAGAGGATGAAAAAGAAAGAACAGATTTCCGTTTTGATTTTATCAACACTGGCAATGATTGTATCATTTACTGTTTGGTCTGTGTTTTCACCTATTGCAAATACTCTTCAAGAACATTACCAATTAAGTGAAGCTCAAAAAAGTTCTCTTATTGTAGCGCCGATTATTTTAGGCTCTCTCATGCGTATTCCAGTTGGTATTATCGCAGATAAATACGGAGCTAGAAAAGTTTATACAATAACGATGTTGTTTACCATTTTTCCAATGATTGCAGCTGGATTTGCAAACTCCTTTAGCTCTTTATTATTTTGGGGCTTCTTTATCGGGATGGCGGGTACCACGTTTACAATAGCTGTGACCTATGTGACAAAATGGTTTCCGCCAGAGAAGCAAGGTTTTGTACTAGGGATAATTGGAATTGGTAATTTAGGAACAGCGATTGCATCTCTCAGTCTACCGAGTATTGTTAATAACTTTGGGTTACAATGGGCTTTTTGGGGCTTGGCTGTCGTTCTTATGATTATGACAATGATTTTTTGGTTTGGTACAAGAGAGTTATCGAAGTCAAAGAAAGGAATTACATTAAAGGAATCGCTATCCGTGACACGGTACCGTTCAACATGGTTACTTTCGCTTTATTATTTTCTGACGTTTGGAGGATTTGTTGCTTTTGGCTTCTACTTGCCAACGTTATTACAGGAGTCATTTCATCTTAGTGCAGTTGATTCAGGTTTGAATGTAGCAGGCTTTGTGATGGTTGCAACGTTTATTCGTCCGTTAGGTGGGTATATCGCTGATAAGTACGGTGCCAATCAAGTACTCGTCTTTTTGTTTAGCGGTATAACCTTGTTTGCCACATTAATGGCTGTTTTTATAAGTCATTTTCAACTATTTAGCATCTGCTTAGTAATTATGGCAATCCTTTTAGGATTAGGAAATGGAGCTGTTTTCAAACTAGTTCCAGCGGTTTCACCAACAAATACAGGTGCAGTTACGGGAATTATTAGTGCTGTTGGTGGAATTGGTGGCTTTTTTCCACCACTTGTTATGGGAGTTGTCAACGGAGTAACGGGAAGCTATAGTCTAGGGTTTGTTTTCTTAGCTTTGTTTGCTTTAAGTTGTCTACTTATTAATTTCTCATCAATGTTTGTCTTAAGTCAAAGGAATAGAAAGTTTTTAAGGAAGAGTAATTAAATGTAATGTTCAGAGAGAGTGGTTAACCAATTCTATTTAACCATTCTCTTTTTCTATGTAGCTTTTATAAGAAGTAGCAACAGCGAAATACGCATCTCTGAAGAAGTCCCAATAGTAGCCAGATGAGAATCATCGTGCGATAAAAAAGTTTATGCAATCGGTTGCGCAAGGTGAATAAATATGTTAATTTAATCTTAGTTGATTATTCCATGGAATTAAAAGTTTACTAAAACTAAAAATAATAATAGGAGATTAAGAGTATGAAGATCACATCCTTTGATTTTTGGCAAAAGTTCGGAAAGGCTTTGCTAGTTGTAGTTGCAGTGATGCCTGCGGCAGGTTTGATGATATCAATCGGTAAATTAATCGGTATGGTAGATGTCGATTTGGCATTTGTGCAAACGGTTGCTGTGGTTGTTGAGGAAATTGGTTGGGCGCTTATTGGAAACCTTCATGTGTTGTTTGCAGTTGCAATAGGAGGCTCGTGGGCAAAGGAGCGTGCGGGTGGAGCCTTTGCAGCTTTAATTGCATTTATATTAATTAATCGTATTACAGGGGCCTTGTTTGGTGTCAATAATGCAATGTTAGGTGACGCTGATGCAACGGTTACATCATTTTTTGGAAGCGAATTAATTGTTCAAGATTACTTTACGGGAATTCTAGGGGCACCTGCGTTAAATATGGGAGTGTTTATCGGAATCATTTCCGGTTTCCTAGGAGCAGCTATCTTTAATAAGTACTATAATTATAGTAAATTACCTCAATCTCTTTCGTTCTTTAATGGAAAACGATTTGTTCCATTTGTCGTGATTGTTTGGTCGATTGTAGTAGCCATTGTTTTATCTTTTGTATGGCCACTTATTCAAGGGTATTTAAATGATTTCGGACGTTGGATTGCGACTTCAAGAGATACAGCACCAGTTATAGCTCCGTTTATATTTGGAACATTAGAACGTTTGTTATTACCTTTTGGATTGCATCATATGTTAACGGTACCAATGAATTATACAGAACTTGGCGGGACATATACAATTTTAACAGGTGGAAATGTTGGGCAAATTGTAGCTGGTCAAGATCCTCTATGGCTAGCTTGGATTGCAGACTTAAATAACCTTCGTGCGGCCGGAGATATGGCTGCTTATAGTGCATTATTAGCTGAAGTGACACCTGCTCGTTTTAAAGTAGGACAAATGATTCTTTCTTGCGCAGCTTTAATTGGAATCGCTTTAGCAATGTATCGCAATGTAGATCCAGAAAAACGTACAAAATATAAGTCTATGTTTTTCTCTGCAGGATTAGCCGTTTTCTTAACCGGAGTGACAGAGCCGATTGAATTTATGTTCATGTTCGTGGCACCTGTGCTTTATGTAACTTATGCAATTATGACAGGACTTGCATTTGCTGTTGTCGACCTTATAGATATTCGAGTTCATGCTTTTGGTGTGCTGGAATTATTAACACGGACGCCGATGATTATTAGAGCGGGATTATGGTTAGACTTAGTCAACTTTATTGTAGCTTGTGTGGTATTCTTTGGTTTAAATTTCTTCGTAGCAAACTTTATGATTAAAAAATTCAAGTTTGCAACACCTGGACGTTTAGGAAATTATATTGAAGAAGAAGAAAATGCACAAACAGAAAAGAGTACGGGAACCAATAAGGAAGAAACATTAGCTAGCACGGTTATCGAATTACTTGGTGGGCAGGATAATATTGAGGATGTTGATGCTTGTATGACTCGTCTTCGTGTAACGGTAAAAGATATCAAAAACGTTGCTGATGAAAAAGAGTGGAAGAAAAATGGAGCTTTAGGATTAATTCTAAAGGATAAAGGCGTACAAGCAATATATGGTCCAAAGGCAGACGTGTTAAAGTCTGACATTCAAGATCGTTTAGGAGCATAATGTATGAAGTTATTAACGTTGAACTGCCATTCATGGCAAGAGGATAATCAAATAGAGAAAATAAAATGGATAGCGGAAGCCATTAAAGAAAACTCTTATGATGTGATTGCCTTGCAAGAAGTAAGTCAGTTGATTACTGGAGAAGTGGTAAACGGTTCACTAAAAAAGGATAATTATGTTTTCGTTCTCTTAGACGAGCTCAGGAAGCTAGGGGTAACCAATTACAACTTTTTCTGGGACTTTGCTCATATTGGATTTGAAGTGTATGAGGAAGGTCTTGCCATTTTAACAAAGCATAAAATCGAGAAGAAGCATTCCTTTTTTGTCAGCCAGTCAAATGACAATAATAATTGGAAAACGAGAAAAATTGTAGGTGCTACCATTCAGTATAAAGGCCGTTCTGTCTCTCTTTATTCTTGTCATTTAGGTTGGTGGCATGATGAAGAAGAGCCTTTTAAGAAACAAATGGATTCTTTATCGACTAATTTAAATCAAGATGAGATCGTTTTTCTTATGGGGGATTTCAATAATGCTGCACATCTTAAAGATGAAGGTTATGAGTATGTATTGAAAAATGGCTTTTACGATACGTTTGCATTAGCACAACAGAAAGATGAAGGAATTACGGTTGAAGGAAAGATTGCGGGTTGGGAGAAAAATAAACAAAACTTGCGCATCGATTATATCTTTAGCAACAAACAACTAGCAGTTCACACATCAAAAGTGATCTTCAATGGGAAGAACAAGCCTATAGTTTCAGATCATTTTGGACTTGAAGTAAAAGTGAGTTTATAAGAATAAGGCAAAAAGTACATCAAAATGTTTTGATGTGCTTTTTTATTGTTATTAAAGATAGGTGACGAAACATGTTTAGAATACATCCCCTTCTCCTAAGGAAAAGATAGTACTAGGAGGTAACGATGACTAAAGTAGAATTTATAAAAATTGAGACTAATGGTGTCAGAATACATATGGCTGTCAGTGGTCCTACAAAAGGTCCTCTTATCATTTTATTACATGGTTTTCCTGAGTTTTGGTATGGTTTTAGGAAGCAAATTGAGCCTTTAGTAAAAGCTGGGTACCGAGTTGTCGTACCAGATCAACGAGGCTACAATTTCAGTGAGAAGCCAGAAAAAATAGAGAACTACACATTAGATCAATTAGCGAGAGATGTTATTGGTATTATTCAATTTTTCAAGCGAGAAAAGGCGTGCATTATCGGGCATGATTGGGGTGGACTAGTTGCTTGGCATCTGGCTTCTTATCATGGGCAGTATGTAGATAAATTAATAGTTATTAATTCGCCTCACCCACTCGTTATGATGAAATGTTATGTTCCAATTCAATGGGTAAGAAGTTTGTACATACTCTTTTTTCAAATGCCCAATGTTCCTGAACAATTACTCAAAGCAAGGAAGTATGCTTTATTAGCAAATGTCTTAAAACGTACAAGTAAAGAAGGAACGTTCAGTCATGATGAGTTGGAGAATTACAAGGAATCCTGGTCAAACTCTAGGGCGATATCCTCCATGATTAATTGGTATAGGGCATTAAGAAAGGACCTTCGTCTTATTTCGGAGAGCCCTAAGGTACAAGTACCTGTACAAATACTTTGGGGACAAAAGGACGTGTTTTTAGCAAAAGGGCTAGCAAAGAGAAGTCTTCAATATTGTACAGATGGAAGTCTTGTTTTGATTTCAGCTACTCATTGGGTACAGCATGAACAACCATTAATAGTCAATCAGTTGATCTTGGAATTTTTGAAATCTTAAAAGGGTGTAGTGGTTAACTGGAGCTTATTTCGGTTAGCCTTTTTATTTAACTTAATGGAACCTTCAGATTTCTATGTAAGCACATCTGACATAGTTAAAGATTTTTCTTCTAAGTGTTAGATAAAATGAAATTGATGTATCTGTTGATAACAAGTAAGTTATATACACCTTTATATAAAGAGTTGGTAATGTCAGAAGAATATCAAAATCTGGAGGGTTCCTACAATGAAGAAACAAAAGGTAGTTTTAATTGGAAACGGTATGGCAGGAATCAATTGCATTGAACAACTAGTAAGTAGGCAGCCAAATACGTTCGAAATAACAGTGTTTGGGCGTGAGCCACATTACAATTATAACCGAATCCTATTATCAACTGTATTACAGGGAGCTACAAGGATAGAAGATATTACGATAAACGGGAAGTCCTGGTATGAAGAACATAATATTAAGTTGTACACAGGAGAAACGGTAATCAATATTGACCAACAAGAAAAGATCGTCGTAACGGATCAAAATAGGGAAGTTTCGTTTGATAAATTAATTATTGCAACAGGTTCCAACCCGTTTGTATTGCCAATACGAGGTTCTGATAAAAAAGGCGTGCTTAACTTTCGGACGATAGAAGATTGCAAAAAGATGATTGAAATTTCAAAAAAGAAGAAAAAAGCTGTTGTTATTGGTGGTGGATTATTAGGTTTGGAAGCTGCAAGGGGGCTATTAAATCTTGGGATGGAAGTGGATGTTGTTCATATTGCTAAACATATAATGGAGAGGCAATTGGATCCAATCGCTTCTAAAATGCTCCAAGCAGAATTAGAAAAGCAGGGTATGAATTTTTTACTAGAAAAGGCAACGGAAGAAATTATCGGTGGAGTTTCTGTTGAAGGAATTCGCTTTAAAGATGGATCGAAAGTAGAGGCAGATGCCATCGTCATGGCAGTAGGAGTTAGACCTAACATACAACTAGCAAAGGAAAGTGGGATTGAAACAAACAGAGGGATTATGGTGAATGACTTCTTACAAACAAATAAACCCGATATATACGCAGTTGGGGAATGTGTCGAGCATCGAGGAATTGTTTATGGACTCGTTAAGCCGTTGTATGAGCAAGGGAAAGTATTAGCAGCTCATCTTTGTGAGGAAGCAACAGATGGCTATCATGGCTCAACTCTCTCAACCCAATTAAAAATATCTGGTGTTGATGTTTTTTCAGTCGGCAACTTTATCGGCGATGAAACAACAAAAATTGTAACGCACTATGACCAATTAGCGGGTATCTATAAGAAAATTGTTTTAAAAGATGAGAAAGTAGTAGGTTCTATTTTATTTGGTGATACAAAATCAGGAAATAAGTTGTTAGATATGACTATTAAACAAAAGGTGATTACAGATGAAGAGAAAGCGGTGCTTTTACAACCGTCAGACATAAATGGTTCTCCGGTTGCTGTAATGGAGCAAACAGATCTGATTTGTAATTGCAACGGTGTGACAAAAGGAACCATTATAGAAGCCTGTCAGCTTAAAGGGTTAACAACCATTGATGAGGTGAAAAAATGTACAAAGGCTTCTAGCGCATGTGGAGGGTGTAAGCCGTTAGTTACTGATTTATTATCTTACATTCAGAGTGATGACTTTGATGAAGTGGTTGAGAAGGAAACTTTGTGTTCTTGTACAGATTTAACAGATGAGGAAATTGTCTCACAAATGCAGTTGCAGAATTTGAGATCAATAAATGAAGTAATGAAAGAACTGAATTGGTTAAGCGAAAGTGGCTGTCCAACTTGTTTACCTGCCTTGCAATATTACTTACAAATGATTGATCCTGAGGAAAGCAAAGAAACCGTAAGGAATGAAAAGGGGTACGCTACCATTAACGATGATGGAACTTACTCACTAACTCCACAATTATATGGAGGGCTAACAAGTGCAGATGAACTTCGGAAGATTGCTGATGTGGTTGAACGTTTTCAGGTTCCGAGAGTTGAGTTAACTAGGGGACAAAGACTGATGCTCACGGGCATCCAGGAACGGGATCTTCATTCTATCTATCTAGCATTGGAGCTTCCATTTACAAGTAACAATCTTTATAAAGTTCAAAGTGTTCATACGTGCAACTTAGCTCTTTGTTCATGTGATAAGCGACAAGCGCTTGATTTAGCAATTGAGATTGAAAAAAGTACCGATTATCTACTGACGCCATACTGGGTACAAATAGGAATTTCAGCGTGTTTGCATAACGGTGCTGATTCAACAACAAAAGACGTTGGTGTAATAAAGGTTAATCGTGGATGGGAGATTTATGTAGGAGGAAGTAGCGAACGTAATGTTCGTGAAGGTCAATTGCTTTGTATCGCAGAAACAGACCGTGAAGTCTATGAAGTTGTTATTGGTTTTATACAATACTATCGCGAAACGGCAAAGTTTAAAGAAAGATCTTGGGAATGGGTTGATCGCGTCAATCTTCTTCATATACGAGAAGTATTATTTGATCGAGATCTAAGGTGGCAACTATTAAGTCGAATAGAAGAAGATGCTTTTCAACATAAGAAGGTTTTGACTAATAATTTCTAAACTATTGCTAATAAAAGGATGATGATAATGACCGAGATGCTATTAAGATATTTTCGAACGAAACAAAAAGAAGCACAAACGGAGAAGATTTATGATACTCAATGCCCCTTCTGCAGTATGCAATGTAAGATGCAACTGATTGAGCAATCGACTGTTACTCGAAAAAAATACGTAACTGTTGGGAAGGACAATCCTACCTCTGAAGGGCGATTATGTGTTAAAGGATTAAATGCCCACCAGCACGCTGTTCATACTGAACGAATTAAGTATCCCATGCTAAAAGTAGATGGGGAATTCAAACGAATTTCGTGGGAAAAAGCAATAAAAATAATAAAAGAAAAGTTCACAACTATTCAAGATAATTACGGGAAGGATGCCCTTTCTGTGTATGGTAGTGCGACGATTACAAATGAAGAAGCCTATTTACTTGGTAAGTTTGCTCGAGTGGCATTAGGCACGAAATACATTGACTACAATGGTCGACTTTGTATGTCAGCAGCTGCCTCAGCAGCTGCTCAAACATTCGGAATGGATCGTGGCTTTACAAATAGTATTCAAGAAATTCCACACTCGAGGTGCATCATTTTAGCTGGTACAAACCTTGCAGAGTGTCAACCAACGATCATTCCCTATTTTGAAAAGGCGAAGGAGAATGGGGCATTTATTATTGTGATTGACCCTCGTGAAACGGCAACAACCAAGTTAGCCGATTTACATTTGAAAGTAAAACCTGGTATGGATGCTGCATTAGCAAATGGTCTCCTAAAGGTGATTATTGAAAAAAACTTATTAGATGAGGAGTTTATAACAAAAAGGGTGAATGGATTTGATGACGTCAAACATTACGTTTCTACGTTAGTGTTAGATGAGATTGCCGAGATTTCAGGAGTTCCTACAGAGCAAATCATTAAAGCCGCTACCGTATTTGGAAAAGAAGAGACAGGAATGATCTTTACGGCAAGAGGAGTAGAACAGCAGACAGACGGTTCAATCGCTGTCCGGAATTTCTTAAACATTCTTTTAGCGACAGGAAAAATAGGGAAAAAGAATTCTGGATTTGGTGCTGTTACTGGACAAGGGAATGGTCAGGGAGCAAGGGAACATGGCCAAAAGGCTGACCAATTGCCAGGTTACCGCTCAATAGAGAATGATGAACACCGCAAATATATTGCTAATGTTTGGGGTATTGATGAAGAAGAATTACCGAGAAAAGGTGTTTCTGCATTTGAAATGATTCAAAAGATGGATGAGGGTGAGATAAAGGGGTTATTCTTAATGTGCTCAAATCCGGTTGTTTCAAATCCAAGCGCTGAGTTTGTGAAGCAAGCAATTGAAAAGTTGGACTTTCTAGTAGCAGTTGATATGTTTGTATCTGAGACTGCTAGATTAGCTGATTTAATTTTACCGACGACATCTTATTTAGAAACACCTGGCACTATGACGAATGTAGAAGGTCGTGTAACGCTTAGAGAAGCTAGCTTTTCTATTCGTGGTGAAGCGAAGCATGATTGGCAAATCATATGTGAAATTGCACAAGCTTTAGGAAAAGGACAATACTTTTCGTTTTCCTCTCCGGAAGAAGTATTTAATGAGTTGAAAGAGGCAAGTCGTGGTGGAATTGCTGATTACTCGGGGATAACCTATGATCGATTAAGAGAACAAAAAGGCATTCTATGGCCTTGTCCTGATGACGATCATCCTGGCACGGAGCGTCTGTTTGAGAATCAGTTCGCTCATGCTGATGGAAAAGCGATTATGGTACCGGTTCCGATTGCTCCTGAGATCCCAAAGGAGAAACCAAATCAAGAGTTTCCGTTATATTTAACAACAGGTCGGGTGATGTCTCATTATTTAACCGGTGTTCAGACGCGAAAGAGTTCAACTCTCGCAGCTAGAGAATTCGAATCGTACATGGAGATCCACCCATCCACTGCTGAAAAATATCAGATCAAAGACAATGTGCTTGTTAAAATTGAATCGAAAAGAGGATCTATTATCGTAAGGAGTAAATGGTCAAAAGCGATTCGTAAGGATACGGTTTTTGTACCGTTTCATTGGGCTGATTCTCAAAATGTTAATCGACTTGTCTCAAAGAAATTAGACCCTACTTGTAGAATGCCAGGGTTTAAAGTAAGTGCTGTGAAAATAACTCCAGTTGCGAATTAAATACGCTGTTATCACATACTTTGTGAACTTGAGTGTGCCGTGTTCGTTCCATTGGTCTCCAGCCACTCGCTTTTTGCGGGGAGGTGCTAAGCCTCCTCGGCTACGCCTATGGGGTGTCGCCCCTACCGCTATATCCAGCAGAAACCATTTTACTAAGAGGATAAAGCATAGTCTAAAGCAATAACGTTTACGAAAACTTTTTCACAAACTAAAAGCTAGCTTGAGTAACTCAAGCTAGCTTTTAGTCGCTCCTTACTTTTATTGTGCCTTTTTCGCTAAAGCTTTTTTCTCTAGTGTTTGATTGGCAAGTGTTGCATCGACATCTGCCTGCTGCTGGCGCTCGGCATCTGTTAAGTAGTATTCATCAGCAAAAGAGTTCTTCGGCTCTTCTAATGTGAAGTAACAAATAAGAAAACTAACAAACGCGCCACTAGCTAGAATGAAAAAGAATTGTTGAGGAGTAACAAAAGTGTAAAGTGTAAGGTAGATTGTTGCCCCTACGTTTCCATAAGCTCCAGACATTCCCGCAATTTGCCCTGTTAAGCGCTTTTTAATCATCGGAATAACAGCAAATGTTGCTCCTTCTGCCCCTTGAATAAACATAGATGTAAGAACGGTTATCGCAATTGCCAGAACAAGTGGCCAACTAGAATTCATCAAGCCCATTAATACTAGTCCAATGGAAATACCAAACATATAGACTAACATGACATTTCTACGACTTCCCATGCGATCTGAGAGGACACCGCCTAATGGTCTGGCAATTAAGTTAACAAAAGCAAAAGATGCTGCAATTAAGCCAGCTTGAGCAGCTGTGAGAGAAAATGTTAATTGAAAGAACATAGGTAGCATCGAGATAATCGCAAGTTCGGCACCGAAATTGGCAAAGTAGGTGCTATTTAACGCTCCAACATTTTTAAACTTATATTTGTCTTCCTCTGGTACACCTTGTTTCAGTCTAGGGATATTAACGATTAAGATATTGTAGATTTGATAGATTACGACAAGCAGAATGACTGCATAAATGATATACAAGGCTTCATTTGAAATAAAACCGAGACCTTCTAAGCGCCACGCGCTGACGGCTAGTGCACCACCAAGAGGAATCGTCCAGAAGATTAACTGCACTAAGTCGCCCCAACTGCTAACTTCAAGTGCGGATGTTTTCTTCGGCTTGACTAATGCTTTTCCCTCAGGAGTATCTCTCACACATAGATAATAGATAATTCCATATACGAAACAGATCACTCCCGTTAAGGCTAACGCATACCTCCAGCCATTGTCTCCACCTAATAGAGTTAGTGCGAACCAAGGTAATAACATTGCAGCTGCAGCAGAACCGAAGTTCCCCAGCCCCCATAAATGCCTTCTGCAAACCCGACATGCTTCGGAGGAAACCATTCAGCTACCATACGGATTCCAATGACAAAACTAGCTCCGATTGATCCAAGGATTAACCTGGAGATCATTAATTGCGCCCAAGTATCACCAAATGCAAAGACGAGGGCTGGAATAGACATGGTAATTAATAGCGCTGAATAAACAATTCTAGGGCCATATTTGTCTAATAATGACCCAATCAACACACGAGCAGGAATCGTCAAGACAACATTACAAATACCAAGTGCAGCGATATGCTGTGGAGTTAACCAACCCATATCATCCATCATCGTTGTAGCCAAAGGCGCCATACTATACCAAGCGAAAAAAGAAACAAAGAAAGCGAACCAGGTGAAATGTAAAACTTTAATTCGTTCACTTTTGAATTTGAAGATATCTGAAACTGTCATTACTTACCACTCCTTTTAAGGACAATTTTTTTTAATAGAAAAATGGCATCGGTTCGTTTTCAATGTTTGATATTTAAGCTCTAGTAAAAGTTAAAATCAAGCAGCTGCCTCCCTCGTGTAACAAGTATCTGAAATATAGTTTTATTGTTACATGTACTTTTCCGTATTGTCTGACTCTTTGATATAAAATATAACGCAGTTTTTTTAGAAGAAGTTGAAAATACCCTTCATAGGAGCAGTTCTTGAGTAGCATCAATTCCGATTGGATTGACATTAAGTGATGTCTAATTACCAGTGAGATCTGAATATTTGAAATAGATACAAAAAAGAGTGTTAGAAAATTTGACAGGTTATAACATGCATCCTAGATATTGGTTTAGGATAAAACATATAAATCAAAGCGTTATTTGCAAATCAATAACAAAGGGGAGTGATGAATGAATAAAGGAATGGTTTACTTTGTAGGAGCTGGGCCGGGGGATGCGGATCTCATTACCGTAAAAGGAAAGCGTGCACTGCAACTGGCCGATGTTGTTATATTTGACCGTTTAATCAACCCTTTTTTGTTAACGAATGTAAAAAAGGACGCAAAGTTGATCTATTGCGGAAAGCAACCGTGTAAACACACTTTACGACAAGAAGATATTCAAAAAGAGATTTTAATCCATGCTAGAAAAGGCAAGACCGTTGTCAGGTTAAAGGGTGGTGATCCTTCTGTTTTTGGAAGAGTTGGTGAAGAAGCCGAGCTGCTTGCAGACCATCATATTAACTATGAAGTTATTCCTGGAATAACAGCAGGAATTGCAGCAACAATGTATGCAGGTGTCCCTATCACTCATCGTAAACATTCAAATTCTTTTGCGGTCGTAACAGGTCATGGTAGTAAGAAGGATGGAACGCCAAACATTGACTGGGCGAACCTCGCAAACGGAGTTGAGACAATTGTCTTTTATATGGGAGTAAAGCATATAAGGACGATAACCTCTCAATTAATAGAACACGGAAGAGATGAGGGTACAGCCGGTTTAGTTATACAGTGGGGGACTTATAGCAGACAAAGAACGATTGAAGGAACACTTGCCACGCTAGCTAATCAGGTAGAACAGGCAAAAGTGACGAACCCAGCTATTATTGTGATTGGAAATGTTGTAAAACTCCGAGCAAACTTAGCTTGGTTTGACCAAAGGCCTTTAACAGGAAGGGGCATTATTGTCCCATCAAAGTCAAAGGCGAATAGAGAATGGGTGCAAAATTTGAAGGATAGTGGAGCCGATGTATTTGAACATGAATTTCTAACTGAAGATCCCATTGTAAACAATGAGGCTCTTGAATCGTTAAAACATCTCTCGCAAGAACATGAACTTGTACTACTTTCTTCAAAAAGTGTCCACCAATTTCTCCGAGCTATAGGGAAACATGGAATCGATCTTCGGGAGATTGGTGCATCGTTTGCAGCAATTAATGAAGAAGTAAAAGAAACATTAAAGATGGTAGGAATTCAATCTCGAATCCTTAGAAAGAAAAAGACAGAGTCAATGATTTTAATAGGTGGAGAATTAGAGATAGAGAGTGTGAGAGATCAATATAGATATTCTTCATTTATGAAGGCATTCATGTTAAGTAAACAGAAAGCAGCAGACAAAGATCGAGAAGCTTTTAACCGATTAGTAGATGAGCATCATGTTAATATCCTTCTTCTGACTAATCATTCTGAAGTGGTTCATTTCTTAAAGTTTGTAGAGCTAAGTGGAATCTCAAAAGAACAGATTATGAGCAATCTAAAAGTCATTTGTGTTGGAAGAGTATTAGCGTCAATTGTAGAAGCGAAAAAAGTATTTGTTGATAAATGTATTGAAACACAAGATGTCTCAGGCATCATTGCTGCACTAGAAGATGGGGTACTTGCAAAAGAAAGTTAAAGAGATAAAGGAGAGATGGACTGTGACTGAGAAACTCGTGCTAATTGGAAATGGTATGGCGGGAATACGGACAGTTGAAGAGATTTTAAAAAAGGATGCAAGTCGTTTTCAGATAACCGTATTTGGAGAAGAACCTCATCCGAACTATAACCGAATTATGTTGTCTTCCGTTTTGCAAGGAGATTCAACCGTTGATGATATTGTGTTAAATGATTATAACTGGTATGAGGAGAATCATATTGAGCTTTTAACAGGAGACCCAATTGTAAAAGTTGATGCAGAAAAGCAAGTCGTTTATAGCCAAAATGGGTTGGAACGTTCCTATGATAAATTGATTTTTGCAACAGGGTCAAATGCCTTTATGCTTCCATTGCCAGGTGCTGATAAAGAAGGGGTTATTGCTTTCCGGAATATTAAAGACTGTGAAACGATGATTGAAACATCGAAAAAGCATAAAAAAGCAGTTGTCATTGGAGGAGGATTGCTAGGATTAGAGGCAGCAAGAGGATTGCTAAATTTAAACATGGAGGTTGATGTCATTCACATTGCTGATTTCCTAATGGAAAGACAATTGGATGAACAGGCCGGAAAAATGTTGAAAACAGAACTGGAAGCGCAAGGGATGAGATTTCATCTAAAGAAAAACACGAAGCAAATTCTCGGAAAAGATCGTGTTCAAGGAATTGAATTTACTGATGGAACAAGTCTAGAGACGGACTTAGTTGTTATGGCGGTTGGAATTAAACCGAATATTGCTCTTGCCCAAGAGGCGGGTCTAACAACGGAACGAGCCATTGTCGTAGATGATTTTATGCAGACTAATGTGAATCAAATTTACGCGGTTGGGGAATGTGCGCAACATAGAGGAATTGCATACGGCCTCGTCGCTCCACTCTATGAACAAGGCAAAGTATTAGCAGCTCATATTTGCTCTGAAAACGAGTCTCTCGAGCATGGATATCAAGGCTCTCTTGTTTATACCCAATTAAAGGTTTCTGGAGTCAACGTATTCTCAGCGGGACATTTCCAAGATAGCAAAGAAACAAAAGCGATTCGTGTCCATGACGAATTTGAAGGCATTTATAAAAAGGTTGTTGTTCAGGATAACAAAGTTGTTGGAGCTGTCTTATTTGGCGATACGTCTGACTCTACTCGTTTGTTAAGCATGATGAGAAATGGTGATGATATTTCTGCGATGAGTAAAGTAGCCCTCTTACCATCTGAGAGTGGAGAGGCACAAGTAAGTCCAGTTGTGGCGATGGCAGATGGAGATAATGTATGTGACTGTAACGGAATCTCAAAAGGTGCAATTTGTTCAGCTATTACTGAAAATGGGCTTACAACAGTTGAAGAAGTGAAACAATGTACAACAGCAGGGCGCTCGTGCGGAGGCTGTAAACCACTTATTGCAGACCTTCTAACATTGACAACTGGAGAAGAAGTGGGCAATATGCCAGAACCGTTATGTGGCTGTACCGAATACACACATGAAGAAGTTGTTGCTGAGATTCGTGAGCTTGGACTCAGTCACCCTCGAGAAGTAATGAATGTGCTAGGGTGGGAGTCTGATGAAGGCTGCTCAAAATGTCGACCGGCCATTAACTACTATTTAAAGATGGTTGATCCAATCAAAAACGCTGATGACCCAACATCTAGATTTATTAATGAACGTGCCCATGCCAACATTAATCATAATGGAACTTTCACGGTTGTACCTAGGATGTACGGTGGTGTAACCGACTCAGGTCAATTAAGAAAGATTGCTGATGTAGCAGATAAATATAATGTACCTCTTTTAAAAATAACGGGAGGACAGCGAATTGACTTATTTGGGGTTGAAAAGGAAGATCTACCGAATGTTTGGAGCGATTTAGGTATGCGTTCTGGTTCTGCTTATGCGAAGGCACTTCGAACAGTTAAAACATGTGTTGGGGAACAGTTTTGCAGATTTGGTACACAAGATTCCATTGGATTAGGCGTTGAACTTGAGAAGAAGTTTGAGTATATTAATACGCCTCATAAAGTGAAAATGGCTGTCTCGGCTTGTCCGCGTAACTGTGCTGAGTCTGGTATAAAGGATTTCGGGGTTGTCGGAGTAGATGGTGGTTGGGAATTATATGTCGGCGGTAACGGCGGAGTAGACCTTCGCGGTGGGGACTTGTTCTGTAAAGTAAAAACGAAAGAAGAAATAATAGATACGATCAGTGCCTTTATGCAATATTACAGAGAAAATGCTAGATATTTAGAACGTACGTCTCACTTTGTTGAACGAGTTGGCTTAGATCAGATGAAGCAAGTGATTCTTGAAGATGAGGAAGGACGTAAATCACTAATTAATAGAATGGAGATCGCCCTTTCTACAGGTAAAGACCCTTGGAAAGAAATTGTTGAAAATGAGGAGTTACAAAAGGAATTTAAGAAAAAGCAAGTAGAAGTATTGTCTTAATGGGGGGAGCTAGAGTATGAGCAAAGTAGACCAATTGAAACGAGTAGAAGTAGCAGCGTTGCAAGACTTATCTGTTGGCATTGGTAAGCGGGTAAATGTTTCAGGAGAAGAAATTGCTTTATTTAAACAAAAAGGTGGAACGGTTAGTGCCATTCAAAATAGCTGCCCTCATAAAGGTGGGCCTCTCTCAGAAGGAATCGTAAGTGGTGAACATGTATTCTGTCCACTACATGATTGGAAGATTAATATGAAAGATGGTCAAGTGCAAGCACCGGATGTTGGTTGTGTGAAAAAGTATGAAGTAGAAATCGTTGGAGAGAAAGTATATATATTTGTAGATTAGTAAATGTAGAGGACCTGCTTTTTAGTGGGTCCTTTTGCTTGTATGAAAAGTTTGAAAGGTTGTTTTGTTATTGTGTTTGTGTTTCGGTCGGCAGTTTGAGCTGACTTCTGTTATTGTAAACAAGCAATATTACATGTATGACTTTAATAATGGCAACAATGACAGTGACAAAAGAAGCTTTTCTATAGATGGATTCCGCACTGAAACCGTTTTATTATAAAGATAGAAAGAGGAACAACTAATGAAGAACTTCATGTAGAAGGGAGATAGATCAAAATGGCAACAACTAATTCAAATTCAAATGTCAAAGTGAAGATCCAACGCTTTGGTAGTTTTTTAAGCGGCATGATTATGCCGAATATTGGAGCATTTATTGCTTGGGGTCTTATTACTGCGTTATTTATTCCAACGGGGTGGTATCCAAATGAAAACTTAGCTGAACTCGTTGGACCAATGATAACGTTTCTGTTACCGCTTTTAATTGGTTATACAGGTGGTAAGATGGTGTACGATGTACGAGGTGGTGTTGTTGGGGCGACTGCAACAATGGGGGTTATTGTTGGTGCGGATATCCCGATGTTCTTAGGAGCTATGATTATGGGACCGCTCGGTGGTTGGCTCATTAAGAAGTTTGATAAAGTAATGGAGAACAAAGTGAAGTCTGGATTTGAGATGTTAGTTAATAACTTCTCAGCTGGAATTATTGGAGGGGCATTAACTCTTATTGCTTATATTGGTGTAGGGCCTGTTGTCTATAGTTTAAACCAAACACTTGCGACAGGCGTTAATTTTCTTGTTTCAAACAATTTATTACCATTTGCAAGTATTTTAATTGAACCAGCCAAAGTATTATTTTTAAACAATGCGATCAACCATGGTATTTTAGGGCCAATTGGAATTGAACAAGCAGCAAGAGAAGGTATGTCAATTTTATTCTTGCTTGAATCAAACCCTGGACCAGGGCTAGGTATTTTGCTTGCCTTCATGTTCTTTGGAAAGGGAATGGCTAAGCAAACGGCACCAGGAGCAACAATTATCCACTTCTTTGGTGGAATTCATGAAATTTACTTCCCTTATATTTTAATGAAACCAGCTCTTATTATAGCTGCGATTGCAGGGGGAGCTTCAGGGGTTTTCACTATTTTATTATTCAATGGTGGACTTGTAGCGGCACCATCACCAGGAAGTATTATTGCCATTTTAGCTATGACTCCAAGAGGTGGTTATTTAGCAGTAATCGCTGGTGTACTAGTAGCAACAACTGTATCGTTCTTAATTGCTTCTATTATTTTAAAAGGATCAAAGTTAACGGGTGATGAGGATCTTACAAAGGCTGCAGCTCAAACGTCTGCACTTAAAGGGAAAGAAAGTAAAGCATCTGCTTTAGTTAAAGATGACCAAGTTCAAGTTGAAGCAACAGAGAAAGTAGAACAAAAAGAGTTGGAAAAAGAGAGTGTTAATAAAATTATCTTTGCATGTGATGCCGGTATGGGTTCAAGTGCGATGGGTGCATCAATTTTAAGAAACAAAGTGAAAAAAGCAGGATTAACGATTGATGTTACAAACACGTCCATTACGAATATTCCAGCTGATGCCGATGTTGTCATTTCTCACAAGGATTTAACAGACCGTGCGAAGGAAAAGCTACCAACAGCTGTTCATATTTCGGTTGAGAATTTCTTGAACAGTCCTAAATATGATGAGCTAATTGCAAAGTTGAAGTAATTAATTAATGGAGGGTGACAACGTGCTGTCGCCCTCCATTTCTTTTGAAGTGAATCGTCTTGCTATTTAAAAATGGCAACAATGAAATAGACGAAAGTGGATTTTCCTTTGATTGAAGAGATAAAATAGCTCGATTATGATAAGAATATGATTATATTATTTTAATTTTGTCATCATCCATTTGAGGGAGCGGGGTGAGAATATGTATATTACAGCAAGGGAAAGACAGATATTGGAAAAGTTACTTTCAACAGAAGGTGAAATAACAGTAAAGGATCTTGCTAGTGAAATAGATGTTAGTGTTCGAACGATTCACCGTGATCTTAAAGGTGTGGAAGACATTTTAAAAGAGTATGATCTTAGGCTAATCAAGAAGTCTGGTGTGGGTATTCATATTCTGGGAGATGACGAACACATTGACCAATTAAAAATGTTTCTCTTTAATTTAATTCATAATGAATATTCTCCGGAAGAACGTCAAACAATTATTGCCTGTTCCTTGCTTGAAGCTTCTGAGCCTGTAAAACTAGTTGCTCTTGCCAATGACTTAAACGTCACCATTGCGACCGTAAGCAATGACCTAAATAAAGTAGAAGAACAATTGATGAATTATAACAATCTTTCACTTGTTAGGAAAAGGGGCTATGGTGTCGAAATAACGGGCGATGAAGTCGCCAAACGCAAAGCGATGAGTTCAATTATTTCTGAACATGTTGATGAATTTGACTTACTATCGCTCATTAGAGAGAACATACAAAAGAAGTCAACTTTGCAAAAGGATTCTGTTTCAGAGCGTTTATTAGGTTTAGTTGATAAACGGAATTTACTCATCGTTGAAAAAGTGGTTGAAGAAATGAATAAAGAGCTTCCTTACTCGATTGCTGATAGTGCCTATATGGGTTTAGTTGTTCACTTGGCATTGGCGATGGAGCGAATTGTAAGAGGTGAGAATATCTCAATTGACCACGAATATTTAGCAAGGCTTGAAAACACGGCAGAATTTAAGATCGCTGAGAAAATCATTGAAAAATTACAACAGGCATTCCAAACTCAGATTCCTAAAGCGGAAGTCGGTTATATTACGATGCACTTGCGTGGAGCGAAGTTAAGGCATGACAGTGAGTATTTAATAGAAGATACGAGCCTTCAGATTGCCTTGAAAGCAAAAAGCCTTATCGATTTTGTTGAAAGAAGAACGGGACGAGCATTAACAGACAATCATTCCTTATTACAGGGACTAGTCGCACATTTAAGTCCAGCGATTTTTCGGATTAAACAAAATATGGGAATTACCAATCCGTTGCTTGCGAAAATTAAGAGTGATTATAAAGAGTTGTATTCGATTGTTAGAGACGGTGTACAAACGATCTTCTCTGATTTGCAAGTACCAGAGGAGGAAGTGGGCTACTTAGTTCTTCATTTTGGAGCGGTCTTACTGAGTAATAATGAAAAGGGATCGATAAAAGCGCTTGTTGTTTGTTCGAGTGGCATTGGTACATCTAAAATGCTGGCAACGAGGCTGAAAAAAGAAGTGCCTTCAATTAAAGAAGTACGAAATGTATCATTATTTGAGCTTCACCAAATGAATAGAAGTGAATATGATCTAATTCTATCGACTGTACGAATTCCCAATATTGATCAAAAGTATATTTTGGTCGATCCATTTCTGCCAGAAGATGAAGTAAAGAAGATAAAAGCATACATTGCTGGATATAGACAAAGCCTACTTGCAAACAAGGAAAAGTCACAAGATGACATGGTGATTGAAACGTTATCGACTAAAGAGAAAACCATTTCAAGAGTAAGTCAAATCAAGGAATATAGTGAGACCATTTTAACGATCTTAAATGGCTTTGAATTGATAACTGTAGAAGAAAAGAGAAATCTTGAAGCGATATTGCAAAATTTATGTGAATCTCTATATCAACATAACGTCTTAACAAACAGTGAAGATGTTGTGAAAGCCTTGTTGAAAAGAGAAGAGCTTGGGGATTAGGAATACCTAGTACTCGATTCGCTTTGTATCATACACGTAGTGAAGCGGTTTTGAAACCTTCTTTTACGATTGTAGCACTTGATCATTCACTGAAAATGAGTGCGATGGACCAGTCTCATATCGAGGTCGATTCGGTCTTGGTCATGCTTTCTCCAACGACTGTTTCAAATGAGGCATTGGAAGTGTTAAGCCAAATTAGTGCAGTTATTATTGAAAATGAATTTAGTATCCTTAGATTTGAGTCTAAAGATGAGACCAAAATTGCTTCTCATTTAGCCTCTAAACTAGATACGTTCTTATATGAAAAAATAAATGAAATTAGGAGTGAATAAGAATGACATTACCAATCTTATCAAAGGAAAATATTGAACTAAACAAAAAAGTAGACACAAAGGAAAATGCAATCAAAATGACAGGGGAATTACTGGTTGCTAGAGGTTATGTTGAGCCTTCTTATATCGATAGAATGCTTGAGCGTGAACAATTAACTTCAACTTATATGGGCAACTTTGTTGCAATCCCACACGGTACGGAAGAAGGGAAGCAATCTGTAAAGGAATCTGGAATTGCGATTATACAAGTACCAGAAGGTGTTGAATTTGGAGAAGGTAATGAAGTGAAGCTATTAATCGGTATCGCGGGAAAAGGAGACGAACATTTAGATATTCTCTCACAAATTGCTATTGTTTTATCAGAAGAAGAAAATGTTGAAAAAATTGTAGCAGCAACATCGGAAGAGGAGATTCTTGCCTTTTTTGAAGGGGTGAACTAATATGCGAGCTGTCCATTTTGGTGCTGGAAACATTGGAAGAGGTTTTATTGGTTTATTATTAAATGAATCTGGCTTCCATACAACATTTGTTGATGTAAATAGTGAGATTGTCGAATTGCTTAATGAAAGACAGGAATATAAAGTTGTGCTCGCTGCGAATTCAAAAGACGAAGTACTAGTTAATGATGTGTCGGCAATTAACAGTATAACCGAGAAAGAGTTAGTAATTGAAGCAATAGCGAAAGCCGATCTTGTGACAACAGCTGTAGGGCCTAATATATTAGCTGTAATTGCTCCTTTGCTTGCTAAAGGGTTGAGTGAAAGAGTAAAAGAGAACCGCACGCCTCTTAATGTTATCGCTTGTGAAAACTTAATAGGAGGAAGCACATTATTAAAAGAACATGTGTATAGCCATTTAAGTGAAGCTGATCAAGCGCTTATTAAGCAACTAGTTGCTTTTCCTGATGCGGCTGTTGATCGCATTGTACCAAATCAATCCAATGAAGATAAGTTACTTGTTATGGTTGAACCGTACTATGAATGGGTGGTAGACGAGTCGATGTTAATTGGGGAGAAGCCTGCGGTGAAAGGGATTACGTATGTAGAAGAGCTAAACCCATACATTGAGCGTAAATTGTTTACTGTCAATACAGGTCATGCTGTTACAGCCTATTTAGGTTATCATTACCAGATATCATCGATTGATCAAGCTGTAAACAATGACGAGGTTAGAGTATTATTAGAACAAACATTAAATGAAACAGGCGAGTTACTCGTGAAGAAACATGGTTTTAATAAGGAAGAACACCAAACGTATATAGGGAAGATCATTGAGCGCTTTAAAAATGTGTATCTAGCTGATGACGTTACGCGAGTAGGGAGAGGTCCACTTCGAAAATTAGGTCCTAATGATCGTTTAGTAGGACCGGCGAAGCAATACATTGAAGTCGTTCAGAAACAGCCTGTTTATTTAGCGAAGTCGATTGCTGCAGCCTTACACTATGATGTGAAAACAGATGAAGAAGCTGTGAAAGTCCAGCAGCTATTGGCTGAGAAGGGACTTCAACATGCCATTTCTGAAATTACAGAATTAATTCCTTCGGATCCACTTTTTGAATTAATTGTCGAGCAATATCAATTATTAAACTAATTTATTAGCTACCTTGGATTTATCTAGGGTAGCTTTTTTCCTTTATCAATGGCATGTCCCTGTCTGATGAAAATTTACGTTATAATAGAAGTAGAAAATACAAACGGAAGGGACGTACTAAAATGAGTTTAGAAAACAAACGTGTCGTACTAGCTGCCTCAAGAAAAACAGAGGAAATGAGTTTATTAATCGAAAAGCAAAAAGGAACTCCGCTCGTCCGTTCTCTTCAAGGTACGGTTTTCTTGAATGACGAACAAGTAAGAGAAGATTTAAAGCAGATGGTCCAACAAAAATTTGACTGGATGATTTTCACAACAGGTATTGGAACGAATAAGCTTCTAGAATTAGCAGAAGAAATGAACGTAAAAGGTCAATTGTTAGACGTGATCCGCCAATCTAAGGTTGGAGCAAGAGGGTATAAAACGTTTGCTGCTCTTAAGCAAATAGATGTAAAACCTGCAGCAAAAGATGAAGATGGAACGATTCGTGGATTAATTGAATCGTTGCAATCAGTTGATTTTAAAGGTAAAAAAGTGCTAGTTCAGCTTCATGGAGAAAACGCACCAACATTGATTGACTTTTTAGAAGAGGCTGGGGCTGAAGTGATGCAAGTGTTACCTTATAAACATGTGGATCCTGACCCGCAAACGGTGGAGTTATTTTGTCAGGAGTTAATAAACAATGAGATTGATGCAGTCTGTTTTACAGCAGCTATTCAAGTCCGTTCCTTCTTCAAATATGTTCGAGAGAAAGAGTACTTACCAAAGGTTATAGAAGCTCTAAATAAAGATGTAATGGCGGTTGCTGTTGGGAAAGTAACAGCAGAAGCTTTATCTGATGAAGGAGTAGAACGTATTGTGTCACCTGAACTAGAAAGAATGGGTGCCATGATTATTGAGCTGAGTAAGTATTACGAAGAGCATAAATAACATAACGTAATACGCTGTTTTCGTACAAACGATAGTAACGGAAACAGCGTTCCTTTGATTCATTTTGTAAGCGTGTTAATGAGAATAAACATGAAACAGGAAGTGTTAGCAATTGAGTGAAATAGATTTTTCGATTGAACGATTAAGTGAGTCTGCAATTGTCATTTCTTTCGGTAAACAAATCCATCCACGTATTTTACAAAAAGTCAGGTCACTATCAAACTATATAGAAGAACACCGATTTCAAGGGTTCATTGAACTTGTTCCAAGCTTTGCCAGTGTAACAATTTTCTTCGATCCTATGAAAATAAAGATGACGGCTGTTCGTGTTCTTTTAGAAGAAACAGTTAAAGGGTTGAAGCTAGAACATCAAGTGGAAAGGAGAGAGATTGTTATACCGGTTTGTTATGGAGGAGAACTGGGGCCAGATTTAACATTAGTTGCCAAGCATAATCACCTAACAGCAGAAGAGGTCATTGAAATTCATTCGAATTCTAGCTATTTAGTCTATATGATTGGTTTCGCGCCTGGATTCCCTTATTTAGGGGGGCTATCTGAGCGGATTCATACTCCGAGAAAAGAAGTTCCACGCTTAGGAATGCCCGCTGGTTCTGTAGGAATTGGAGGTAGTCAAACTGGAATCTATCCGATTTCGACTCCAGGTGGTTGGCAAATAATTGGGAAAACCCCGTTTGAATTGTTCCGTCCACATCATCAGTTTCCTAGTTTACTCCAGGCGGGAGATACTGTTCGGTTTCAGCCGATCTCAAGAGAGAGATATGAAGAGTATAAGGAGGAGCGAGGATGACATTAACGATTTTAAAGCCCGGACTCCTTACAACGATTCAAGATTTAGGCAGAGCAGGTTATTTGCAACAGGGGATCATTATGAGTGGGGCAATGGATACGATTTCCCTCCGTCTTGCCAATTTATTAGTTGGAAATGCTGAAGGAGAAGGTGCTTTAGAGATCACTTTAGCTGGTCCAGAGATCTTTTTTGAAGAGAATACATTGATAGCGATAACAGGGGCAGATTTGTCACCGACAATTAATCGGCAAAGCATTCCTTTATCAAAGCCAATTTATGTCCAGAAAGGGTCCATTCTCTCCTTTGGCCCTGCTAAACAGGGGTGCAGAAGTTACCTCGCTGTCGGAGGGGGATTTAAGATTCCTAAAGTGTTAAATAGTGTAAGTACTTATTTACGAGCAAAAATCGGTGGTTATAATGGACGAGCGCTTCAAGCGGGAGATGTGCTTTCTGTAAGTGCACAGTCTAAAAGACCGGTGTATATTAAAAAAAATTTGACTATCGAAAAAGGAACTCATTTTAAAACGACAAGTTGGATAGTCAGTCCCGATATTACTGCCAACCTACAAGAGAAAGTGGTTCGATTGTTACCTGGGCCGCATCTGAAACTTTTTAAGGAAGAAAGCATAGCGGTATTACAACAGCAATCATTTCAAATTACGGCACAATCAGATAGAATGGGGTATCGTTTGAAAGGGCCACCTTTACAATTAAGAACACCAGTGGACCTATTATCAGAGGCTGTGACATTTGGGACAATTCAAGTTCCTGCCGATGGGCAACCGATCATCTTATTAGCAGATCGGCAAACAATTGGCGGCTATCCACGTATTGGCCAAGTTGTGTCAGTAGATCTACCAATTGTAGCTCAGGCTAAACCGGGAGAAACCCTTTCTTTTAAAATGATTTCGTTTGAAGAAGCTGAAAGGCTCTTTGTAGAACGGGAGAAACAATTAGCTCAACTGAAAGCAGCGATAAGGCTAAAGAGTTTATATCAATAGTGCCGATAAATAGGGGGATTATGATGAGATCTATAGATTTAAATTGTGATCTTGGCGAGAGTTTTGGTGCATTTAAAATCGGACAAGATGAGTTTGTATTAGAATACATTACTTCTGCTAATATCGCGTGTGGTTACCATGCTGGAGACCATAACACGATGGCAAAAACAGTAAAGATGGCAGCAGAGAAAGGGATTAAGGTAGGTGCACACCCCGGCTATCCTGATTTAATCGGATTTGGTAGAAGGTTTATTGAAACCGACCCAATAGACATCTATCATCTAATGGTCTATCAAATAAGTGCACTAAAAGGGTTTTGCGATATAAATCAAGTATCCCTCGAACATGTAAAACCACATGGGGCATTGTATAACAGAGCAGCGGTAGATCCATATACAGCCGAGGCGATTGCTAAGGCTGTATATGATGTTGACAGGAACCTCGTTTTATATGGATTAGCAGGCAGTGAACTAGTTAAGGCGGGTACATCAATTGGTTTAAAAGTCGCAAATGAAGTCTTTGCCGATCGGACGTATCAGGCAGGTGGAACCTTAACGCCTCGTAATGAAGATTTAGCGCTCATTCATAACTCAAACGAAGCCTGTAAACAAGTCATCCAGATGGTTCAAAGTGGAACTGTTAAGGCGGTTGATGGTTCGACGATACCGATAAAAGCCGATTCAGTGTGTATCCATGGGGATGGTCCTGAGGCACTGAAATTTGCTAAGGATCTCAGAGAACAGTTGGAACAAAACGGGATTAAAATAGCGCCTTTTCAATAGTTGAAGGCAGAATGAAGTAGTCAACACGACCTTTTCATTCTGCCCTTTTTTATTAGAGGAACGGGAATTTATAATTATTAAGTCATAGTGATAAAAGCTTATCTTTGGTTTTTTTACCAGAAAGATGTTCTCAGCTAAATCCCTAGAGCTTATAATAATTCTTGATAATTTGATAAAAAATGGAAAGTGCTAATAGATAGCATAAGGAGTGGCGAAAGATGAAGAAGAGGGTTACGAGGAAAACGAGTAAGGCATTAGTAACGTTTATGGGAGCTATTGCTTTTATGACGGCATGTAGCAGTGCAACAGACAGTGGGCAGACAAATGAAAATGAGCCGGAGGTTGTAGAAGCAACGAGTGAAAACCTTACTATAGAAGATGAACAAGAAGCTGAGCAAGATGAAGGAAAGGAAGAAATCCAAGCTGAACCCGATCAAGGAAAAGAAGCGAACAAAACGGAATTACCAGAGAAACTTCAAGTAGACCAACAGTTAATTCACGATAATGGAACGGTAGCAACAATTGAAAGCATTGAATTTGGAGAAGAGGTTATAACCGTGAATGTCAATGTTAAGAATGGGCGACTTGGTGATATTTTCTTCGCCCATACTGGTAGAAAAGGTCTTGTCCTTGAAGATGATACAGGTGTTCAATATCCGTTTCTTCCGCCTAATGATAACGAAGGATTAATGATTGGAACAGGTGAACAGTTATCTGGTGCACTCGTCTTTCTTGGTAGGGTAAATGGAGAAGCTAAGGAATTGAGTTTAACGGTTAATCCACATCGTAAAGACGATAACGAAAGAACATCTACTCCTTACTTTTTCTTTGAGTCAATTGAGATTCAACGATAAGTGAGGATCTAATCATGAGAAACTGTATTGGAAAGACTCTTAGTTTGGTTTTAATAAGTGTCGTTTTTTATGCTTGCGTCAGTGCTTTATTGAGTGAAGCTGTAACAGCGATGCCAAATGACCAACAATTAGATGTAGAGGCGATCAGTGTTGTAAAGGTAACAGAAATAAGTAGTCAATCACAGGTGTATATAACAAAAATGTCAACAAGTAGATTTTTTATAAAGGATATTGATGTATCTCAAGTTGAAAAAGATATTTTAGAAACATTGGGCGAATTTCATGCTGTAATAGAGGAAGAAACGACGACGTTAACGCTGCCTGACAATATTCTCTTCGAATTTGACTCTTATGAACTGTTGCAAGAGGCAGATAAGGTCATTGAACAACTTGTCCAAGTGATTGAAGCAGCAGAAGGCAAGGTTGCAATTGAGGGACACACCGACCAGATCGGTGATGCGGCATACAATCAACAGCTATCCGAAAAGAGGGCTCAGTCTGTGCTAGAAGCCTTGATCAAAGAGGGGATAGATGAAAAACGTTTAGAAGCAATCGGGTACGGTTCACAAAAGCCAATTGCTAATCATATACGTCCTGATGGATCTGACGATAAAGAGGGCAGACAGAAAAACAGGCGTGTTGAGGTAAAGGTAAAAGGTGTCTTTTAGAAAAGCGTATCAAAAGGTTACCAGTGAAAGAAATTTGAATTGTCATTAGAGGTTGTCTCAAAGGGTCAGAAAGTGATGTGACCTTCTTGAGACAACCTCTTGTTGTCTGTGATGGTTTTTTTATAAATCTATTATAAAAAAATTTCAAGAGATAAAGGGTAAAGTAACAAACGGTTGAATATCTTTAAGTGATTGGCGAAAGGGGGTATGGTGATATGGAGGTAGAGTTGAAGTCTTTAAAGGAAGAATACGCTGAGCAATTATTTGCATTTGAGCTTGAGAACAGAAGATTTTTTGAACAATTAGTGTCTAGTCGGGGGAGGATTATTACAGTTATAACAATTTTAAGGAAGGTCTGAATGTATTAATAGAAGAACAGCAAAAAGGTGAAGCCTTATACTTCTTGATTACTAATAAAAAGGCTGAAATAGTTGGGCGAATCAATTTGTTTAGTATTCATAGAAACCCTTGTTTGACTGGCGAATTAGGATACCGTATTGGGGAGCCTTATATACGTAAAGGAATTGCAACGAAAAGCGTGGCTGCTTTACTAGAGAAAGTGAAAAAAGAGAACAAGTTGACTAGAATCAATGCTAAAACGACAAGCCATAATATCGGCTCCCAGCGTACACTACAAAAAAATGGATTTTTTCTGCACTCTGTTGAGAAAGATGCTGCACAGCTAAATGGCCAAAAGTATGAATTATATTATTATTGTTGGAGTAATGATTCTACAATCATTTAGGAGGTTGTCTAATTTGCTTGGGTGACAGAGAGAGTAAGGTAGGTGGGAGAGTGGATGGCTGAACAAATCAAAAATCAACACCATTCTGAGGAGATCTGGGTGACGCGACTCTTAAATGAACAACAGCGAGCTGGAGGATGGATTCGATTAGTAGCAGGGTTTTTTGACTTTATTTTTTTAGCACTCGTTATGATCGTGACAAGTACCATTACAACATTTTGGATGGTTGTACAATCAGAGGCACCCTCAGATAATATAGAATTTATAAGAAGGTATATGTGGGAGCGCGAATTTCATCTATATGTGATAAATTGGTTAGTTTTATTGTTTGTATTTCTCCTTATTCATTTTATTTATGCTCTAAGAGGGAAAAGGACAGTTGGGATGCGGATTGTAGATGTTTATGTCTATAATGAAAAAGCAGAGAAACCGACTGTAATTCAGTTCTTTAAGAGAGAAATGCTGAAATACTTATTACTTCCTTCATTTTTCATGTCCTTTGCTGCACAAAGAAGGCCGTTATATGATAAATGGTCAAAAACATATTTAGTAAAATAAGGTTAATGGTTATCGGGATCCTGGTTTGAGAATATATAAAAAGACACGTAGGTTAAAATAACCGACGTGTCTTTTTATACCCAATTCTCTCCCCATGACTGAATAGATTCAATAACGGGTTTTAACGCAAGGCCCTTTTCTGTTAATTCGTATTCAATCCGTACAGGCTTTTCAGGATAGACATTTCGTACGATAATCTTTTGAAGTTCTAATTCCTTCATTCGTTCTGTTAAAATGCGGTCACTCATCTCAGGGATTTGAGCTTTGATTTCTTTAAAGCGCTTTGGGCCGTCTAATAGCACTCTAATAATTAAGCCGGTCCATTTTTTTCCTAAAAGATCTATTGCTACCTCGTATTTAGGGCACATTTGACTGTAATCCATCTTATCACCTCAACTCATTTTAGTTTACCACAGGAAATCATGAACGATAACTATTCATAGTAAACTTCTTCTTAGTTTCATGTAAGGATGACCTTTTTTTGACATTACGCATATAAAATAATACAGGAGCACTGGGATACTTACTATATGGAGGGGTGCCAATGTTTCAGAAAATGGTTGTAGCAGTTGATGGGTCAAATCAATCACTTAGGGCGGCAGAGCAAGCCATTTTTCTAGCGGAGAAATGTTCTGCTCATGTATATGTTGTTTATGTTGCTGAAAGAATTGGATTAAAAGCGGAAGTGATAGATTCATGGGATTTATATGGTATTACAGAGCAAAGAAAAAGAAGAGTCAGGCTCATTGAGAAGCAGGCTCGAAATAAGGGTATTTCTTATGAGGTGAAAATTTTAAGAGGGGAGCCGGCATCGACTATAATTAGGTTTGCAGAAGAGGAGTATGCCGACCTGATCGTAATTGGAAGCAGAGGGCTTAATCAATTTCAACAGCTGATAATAGGAAGTGTTAGTCATAAAGTGATGAAAAAGGCGAAATGCTCTATTATGCTTATTAAATAGCAAGGAACGTGTGTGACTGGTTGTTTCAAAGATCAATTGGATCTAAAGGAACAGCCCTTTTTTAATTTAATTGGATTTTTTTGAAAATTCCGTTGACGTTTTTCTTTACTCTGTTATATAATAACATTAACAAAAACAAATTGTATTAACACAGAAAAGGGGCGATGAAAATGAGCAGACGGGAAAGAGAAAATATGATTCAATTTTTAACTAAGGTACAAGGATTAACAGAAGAGAAATTAATGTTAATGACGGATGAGGATGTAGAACACCTTTATACACGTGCTTACAGCATGCATGAAAAAGGCTAAAAGAAAGAGGATTAACAACCGTGTTAAAACGGAAGTTAATCCTCTTTTTTTCCTGTTTGGAGCAAATATAGTATAATTGCGATAGGAATCTGATTAAAGGTGGTCGCATATGAGAATGTCAAACAAGAAGTTATTTATTATTATTTCTATTATTGTTGCTCTTTATGGTATTGGTTATTGGGTAATAGGAGACATATTAACACGTTAGAGTTCGGGCTTTTAAAGTGGATTGCTTAAGGGCGTGTGAAAAGGTCAAAGCAACCTTTTTACACGCCCTTTTTTATATGTCTATTTCCAAGGAAATTTGTAAACTGGTGTCTAATTTCCCTATAGTGTTTGCAACTGAGTAAGGAAGGCAGAAGCAATTCCAAAATAAATAATCAGTGAAAAGATATCGTTTAAAGTTGTGATGAGAGGCCCTGATGCAACAGCTGGGTCTACACCAAACCGATTTAAAGTTAATGGAATAATGGTTCCTGCTAGTGTTCCGACAATTAAGGTGATTAATAGCGAAACGCCGACGACAAAGCCAAGAACGAAGCTACCTAGCCAGACATAAGCAATTAAGAAGATTAGTATTCCGCAAGTAATTCCAATGATAATACCGACTCGTAGCTCACGGAAAATTAGCTTAACAACGGTCTTTCGATCAGTATTGCTCGTGATAATCCCTCTAACTACTACAGCTAAAGATTGCGTACCTGTATTTCCTGTCATTCCTGCAATCATTGGCATGAAAAAGATCAAGGCAACTACTTGTTCTAAAGTTTCCTCAAATCCACTAATGATACTTCCAGATACAAGTCCAATAAATAATAAAAGAACAAGCCATGGTAATCGCCGCATTGAAGCGGTAATGGCTTTCGTATTAAAGTCAATCGCCTTCCCTGTAGCGGCTAATTTCTCAATATCTTCATTAGCTTCCTGGATGACAACGTCAATGGCATCATCTACAGTAATAATTCCTTTTAAGATGTTTTGGTCATCTACAACTGGTACGGCAATAAAATCATAACGTTCAATTAATTGCGCAACTGCCTCTTGGTCATCATCGACATGAACGGATACAACGCGTGTAAACATTAAATCTTCAATGACTTCATCAATATCTGCAATAAGCAAATCGCGATAAGATACAACACCGACGAGCTTCTTTTCTTTGTTAATAACATATAGGTAATAGATGTTTTCAGAGAAACTAGCATATTCTTTTAATTTATCTACAGCTTGTCTAACAGTTTGATTTGCATGAATCCAAACGAACTGGTTTGTCATAAGCCCACCTGCAGTATCAGCCGGGTAACTCATTAGAGATTGAATATCATGCGAATCTTCTTTCTTCATGCCTTCTAGAAATTCTTGAATCTTATCGACAGAAAGCTCGTTCAATAAATCTGCAAGGTCATCATTATCCATTAAATTCATAACTTTAGAGGAACGCTCAATTCCTAGCTTATGTAATATTTCAATCTGCATTTCATACTCTAACTCTTGAATTAAATCGGCAATTTGTGAAGGTGTTAAAAATGTAAGAAACTTGTGGTGGTGCTTTTCGGGTAACCCTTTGTAGAGTTGTGCAAAATCATACGGGTGTAGCTCATCAAGTAACTCCTGCAAAGCTCCACGTTTGGCTTCCTTCATATATTTAATAACCAATACGAGTAATTGGTCTTCTGTCATGTTAGCAACCATCATATCCCCCCAGTCTTCATGTTCATACTTTACAAAAAAAATCACTCTAAGTAAAACGTGTTTTTTAAATAAATGCTTGTTTAATTTTTAAAAGGTTATTATTACTGACTATTCCCTAATGCGCTCTTTCCCAATCTCATTTTTTTCTAAATGTGAAAATTGTGTTTCAGATTTATTTGTATCTTTCAAGAATGGTCAATTAGATATAGCGTTGACGCTTTCAAAAGCCCTATGGTACACTCGTTTATATTGAATATCATTCTCATCAATTAGAGCGGAGTAGGGAGGTATTTATGAGCTTTATTCAATTAAGTCAACTGACAAAAGCATTCAAAAATGCTGAAACACCAGCTGTAAATCAAATAGATTTAAAAATTGAAAAAGGGGAAATTATCACCTTACTTGGACCGAGTGGTTGTGGGAAAACGACAACTTTAAGAATGTTAGCTGGATTTGAACAGCCAACGTCTGGTTCAATTTATATTGGTGATCGAGTGGTGTACGATGATCGTACATATATTCCTCCTGAAAAACGCGGAATTGGGATGGTTTTTCAAGATTATGCACTTTTTCCTCATTTAACAATTGAGAAAAATATTATGTTTGGTTTGAATAAATGGAGTACTAGAGCTAAAAAAGAAAGAGCGAAAGAAGTTCTGGAATTAGTAGGATTAGACGGATATGGAAAACGTTATCCAAATGAATTGTCAGGTGGACAACAACAGCGTGTAGCTTTGGCACGTGCCTTAGCTCCTCGTCCTCATGTTGTTTTAATGGATGAACCTTTTAGTAACTTAGACGCAGGGTTGCGAGAGAGAATGCGTTATGATGTAACAACTATTTTAAGAAAGGCAGATAAGACAGCCATTATCGTTACACACGATCAAAAAGATGCGTTTGCTGTCTCTGATCGAGTTGTTGTTATGAATGAAGGCATTATTCAGCAAATTGCATCACCTCGTGAAATGTATCGTTGTCCAAAGAACTGCTTTGTTGCGCAGTTTGTAGGGAAGACCAATTTACTAACGGGAACTTTATGTTCAGATATGAAGCATGTCGATACTTATATAGGAAGAGTTTCTTTGCCGGAACAAAGTCAATTTCCGGTAGAGGATGTTCGTATTTCTATTAGACCAGAGGGATGTAGACTTGCTGAAAATGGAATGTACTCTGGCCGCGTCGAGCGTGTAACCTATGGGGAGAATACCAAGAAGTAGAGGTACGTTTGGGTGACCAAAATGTTTCATCGCAGCCGATGGTCGTCTATGCTCCTATTGAACAGGAGATTGAAGTCGGGTCGGTCATTTCATTTGATATTACACCGGAACTTGTAGCGTTAGTGGAAGCTTAAAGAAGGCAACTCGGATCGAGTTGCCTTTTGTTTTGTTTGAAAAATACGTGGTTGACAATAGTTATCACTTGCATTATACTTCAACTTGTGAGCAATAAATGATAATGAATCTCATTATCGGATTCGGAAAATCTATAACTAGTGGGGGAAGTCAGATGAACAAAGTAGTAAGAATGTTTCTATTTGGATTATTGGTAATGTCACTTTTTATCGTTGCTGCGTGTGGTTCTTCGGATAATAATGCTGAAGAAACAGCTGAACAGCCAACAGATACAGAAGGTGATACAGAAGAAGTGGTAGAATTAGAAGGTCAACTTGTTGTATACTCTTCACGTAATGAAAATTTTGTACAACCATTACTTGAAAAATTTTCAGAAGAAACTGGCATTGAAGTGTTACCACTTCATGGAGCAGATCCACTTCAAATTGAAGAAGAAGCTGGAAATGTACAAGCTGATATTTTTATTTCAAATGATTTAGGTGCTTTAGAATATTTAAACAGCAAAGATTTCTTACAAGGGTTTGACCCAGAAGGCGTAGAAACAATTGATGAACAATTCCGTGCAGATGATAATGCGTGGATTGCTCTTTCTGCTAGAGCGCGTGGATTTATTTATAACAAAGATTTAATTACAGAAGAAGAAATGCCTAAGAGTTTGGAAGACCTTTTTGATGCTAAATGGGCTGAAGTAGAAAAGGGTTATGCCATTACACGTGGTGGTAACGGCGGAATGATTGGGAATGTTTCTGCGCTTCGTCATGAGTGGGGCGACGAAAAAACAGCTGAATGGATTGAGGCAATTAAAGAAAACGCAGCTGGAATTTTCGAAGGTCACGGGGACATTCGTCGTGCAGTAGGTGCTGGTGAATATTCTTTTGGACTCGTTAACAACTATTATTACCACCAACAATTAGAAGAGCCGACGGATAACAATGTTGGATTTATTTATACGGACCAAGGTGAAGGGGAAATGGGCGTTATTGCTAACGCAGCTGGTTTAGGTCTTATTAAAGGTGCGCCAAACGAGGCAAACGCAAAAGCATTTATTGAATGGATTCTTGAAACGGAAAACCAATTAGCTTTTGTAGGGGAATCTTTGGAGTTACCGATTAATGAAGAGTTAGATCCGCCATATGAAGCGGCTACAAAGTTTAGTGAATTAAAAGTTCAAGATATGCCGTTAAAAGAGCTTGGCAATTATTTTGAAGATACAAAAGCTTTAATTGAAGATGCAGGTCTTGACCTTGAATTAAAATAGACTAATCACCGTATGGGAGAAGGCATAATGAGCAATCAAGAGAAATCGAACAAACAAGTAAATAGTGATCAGCATGCTAAGGTTGGGGATCGTAGATCCCCAACCATTCTCCGTTTCCTCAGAAGTAAGTGGTTCGACATTTGGAATGGCAACCCACCTGGAGCCATTTTATTATTATTTGGTTTGTTCGTCGCACTTATTATGTCAATCCCAATTGTTTATGTCATTTGGAGATCGATGTTTGCAGGTGCAGATCGTTGGAAGCGTCTTCTAGATGGGAGAATTCCAGAATTACTTTGGAATACATTTTCGCTTACAGCAGCTGTCACATTTTTTGCCGTAGTTATTGGTGTTTCGTTGGCGTGGCTTGTTGTGAGAACAGATATCCCAGGCAGGAAAATGTGGCAGTGGGTTCTGGCTCTGCCCTTGTTATTCCTCCTTATGTGGGTGCTGTTACCTATATTATTGTCTTTGGTCCAAGTGGGTGGTTACGTGACTTTTGGCGTGATACACCTTGGCTTAGCCATATAGTAGGAGATTATCCAATCAATATCTATTCTTTTTGGGGAATCTTCTTTGTCTTAACGATGTTTACCTATCCGTATGTATTTCTTATCGCGTCAGCCTCTTTGCGAAAGATGAATCGCAATTTTGAAGAGGTAGCTCGCTCACAAGGTATGTCAACGTCAACAATATTTTGGAAGGTTAATTTACCGTTATTGCGGCCGGCTATAGGTGCAGGGGCTATATTGATATCGCTCTATGTATTATCTGATTTTGGGGCTATTGCGATGTTGCGTTATGTGACTTTTACAGCTGCTATTTATTTTCAGAGGGCTAGCTTTGATACAGCATCGGCATCTGTTTTGAGTTTGGTTCTGATCTTGTTAACAGTATTGATTCTCTGGATAGAAGCTAGGACTAGAAAGAATAACAAATACTATCAAACGACCAATACGTATAGAAAACCAGATATTTTGTCACTTGGAAAGTGGAAACCATTAGCAACTTTCTATGTCCTACTCGTTTTCGTTCTATCAATTGTACTTCCAATCGTCGTTCTTATTTATTGGTCCATTATTGGGATAGGGATGGGTGCACTAGATGAGCGATTCTTTGGATTTGCATGGAACAGTATTAAGGTTTCAGGATTTGCTGCGATCTTATGTATGGTACTTGCCTTACCTATTATTTATTTGAAATCAAGATATCCTTCAATGATATCTAGTACAATTGATCGTCTGAGTTATGCGGGTTATGCATTGCCTGGAGTCATTGTGGCGTTAGGGATGGTATTTATTTTTAATAATCATCTCCCAGCTTTATATAATACGTTTTATATGGTAGCGTTGGCGTTTGTTGTCCGATTCTTGCCACAAGCAATGCAAGCTGGGGAAGCGTCATTAAGTCTTGTTTCACCGAGAATTGATGAAGCGGCCAGGAGTCTAGGGTATCCACCATGGAAAGTTATGTTTAAAGTGATTATTCCTTCTATTTTGCCAGGAGTTTTAGCGGGAGGCGCTCTCGTTTTTGTTAGTTCTATTAAAGAATTACCAGCAACGTTAATGCTACGTCCTCCTGGGTTTGATACGTTAGCGGTCCGTATTTATTTTGAGGCGAAAGAAGCGATTTACCATTTAGCTGCACCTGCAGCATTACTCATTATCCTAGTATCGATCATCCCACTTAGATATTTACTAAAAAAATATTAGAACGTTTTTCTCTAAAGAGGCTTATTCAAGTAGAAATATTGAATAAGCCTCTTTTTTTCTGAAAAAGATTAACAGATTACATTGACATTGATAATCAATTTCATTTAGAATGATGATAACGATTATCGATGGTGAGGGGTGTAGAAATGTCTGCGTTATTAATTGTTGGAGCTGATCATTTAGGAGCAATTCCTAAAAAGTTAGAGAGTTTAGGGTTCAGTGAAATTATTCATGTTAGTGGTCGGAAAGTACAAATGGTCAAGAAAGAAATACCTACTCATATTGATTTGATTTTAGTATTAACGGATTTCATTAATCACAATTTGACAGGAGTATTAAAAAGAAAAGCATCTGAACAAAAAATACCGATTTGTTACGCGAAGCGTTCATGGTGTTCAATCTATCAGGCAATTGGAAAATGTGATTACGCCTGTGAAAATTTAAAAAATTGTCAGCTGAAAAGGAAATGTTAAGATGACTGAAAATCAAGCAATCTCATTTTTGGCATGTCCATATCAATTTTATGAGACATCCACTGAATGTTGGAAGGAAGAAGTGCAAACGATTATTAATAAGATCGTCGATAGTTATGATCAATTATCAAAGTCTGAAAAAACCTATTATCAAGCACTGAAAATTATTAGTGTTCACTGGAGCCAGCTAGATAGAAAATTATTTGAATCGAAAAGTGAATATTTACTTGTTTCTGCTAAAGTAATTGATCAACTACTCTCTTTGTTAGTATCAGAAATGGGTGAGTTGCCATTTTTCAATAACGAAACGAAGTGCTTAGAAAGCATTGAATCGAAAGTTGATGAAGGTGTTGTGTTAAAGAAAATATTACTCGAAGTCGATGAACCACTATTAATTACATATTGGAATATAGCTGAGAAATATTGCTATAGGACTAATGGGAATAGTCCTAATCAATTTGAAGTTATCGATGTGCTTAACGCTAAAAGATATGTGCGCTTTCCAACGAGAGTAGATAAACAATTGATGAGTTAGAAAACACAAGTATCAGGAAGATGCTTGTGTTTTTATTTTAATAGGCACTAGACAAAATAGTTGGAATATGCAAAAATAAGTTGCATAAGGTAAAAATAATTAGTTAAAACTAAAAAGGTTGTCTAATTTCAATAATAATTTTTTTGCACAAAGATTTGCCTTTATGCAACTTTCGGGAGTCACAGAAAGTTGCGTGTGCGCATATCTTTGGTAGAGTAGAAACAAAAGGGAGGAAATGTAATGGGAAAGAAAAAACGATCACTGTTTTTAATGGCGCTTTTTACAGCATTTGTGTTAGCCGCTTGCGGAGGAGAACAAGCGAGTGTTTCTGACGATGAAGGAATAAAAGTAGTAACAAGCTTCTCGATTTTGGGTGACTTAGCTGAAAATGTTGTAGGCGAACGTGGGCAAGTCGAGTACTTAGTGCCAATTGGCGAAGAGCCTCATGAATATGAAACGATCCCGAGTGATTTTCAAAAAGTGAGTGATGCAGATGTCTTCTATGTAAATGGGTTTGGTCTAGAAGAATGGTTAGAGCGTCTTGTGCAAAACGTAGGTGATGTGCCAATCATTACTGTTTCTGATGGAATTACTCCTTTGCCTATTAGTGATCAAGATGGTGAAGATCCGCATGCATGGTTAGACGTTGCAAATGTTATTACGTATGTGGAAAACATCCGTGACGATTTAACAGAACGCGATCCAGATGGAGCTGAGGAGTATGCGGCAAATGCGGACTCATTTATAGCGGAATTAGAAGAACTTCATACGTGGATTCATACAGAAGTTGAATCAATTGATGAATCAAAACGTGCAATCGTCATTAGTGAAAATGCATTTAAATATTTTGGTGAACAATATGGCTTTGACACAGTTGGAATTTGGGAGTTAAATTCGCACGAAGAAGGAACACATAGCCAAATTGCAGCGGTGGTTGATACGATTAAAGAAAGAGAGATACCGGCTGTATTTGTTGAGACGACAGTTGATAAACGCTACATGGAAACGGTAGCTAATGACGCGGGTGTTGCGATCGCTGGTGAAGTGTATACGGATGCTGTTGGTTTAGAAGGCAGCGGAGCGGAAACGTATATAAAAATGATGGAGCATAATGTAAGAACGTTTGTAGATGGATTAAATCAATAAAGGCAACTTGAGATTACGCCACGATGAATAACGAACAGGAGCACCACGAAATGTGGTGCTCTTGTTCTGTTACAAAAACCTTGCGAGTATACCGATAATGACCAATACAGCAAATGAAATCCATAATGCTTTTTTTAGTCGCTGGCTTGTACGCCGTTTCTTTTGCCAACGATTTGGGTCAAAGGCAGGCTCACCATCATCGATGAAAACGGGCCTAGTATGAAACGGTTTAACTCCAGTTAGAATAATTGGAGCTAAAGCAGCACCCGCAATTAAACCAAATAAGTGAGCGAGAACATTTATGTTTGAGTTTACGAATGTCATGACTAAACCGATAATGAGAATGGTCATGACGAGTTGTGAATTGGCAGAATCAATTAGATCCTTTCGATAGATTACAATATACAAGTAAAGTCCAAATAATCCAAAGATGGCTCCCGAAGCTCCGAGATGTTGCATATAAGGGCTGCCTAAATAAAAAGTTGCAATGTTTGCAATGACCCCTGTTATGAGGTAGACGATAAGGAATTTCGCTTTTCCAAGCATCTTTTCAAGTGCTGGACCGAAAATGACAAGGGAAAAAGAATTAAAGATGACATGTCCTATGCTAATATGCATGAAAATCGGTGTAACGATTCGCCAATACTCGCCATAGGCTACAGCTAGATTGTTTCCGATGCCCATTGTGAGAATGTAACGTCCCCCAGGGAGAAAATTCATCCAAATAAATAAAATAAGATGAATGGCTACTAATATCGTAACAATAGGATATGAACGTCTAAACGAATAGAAGCTCTCGTTTCGTATAAACATGGTACAGCCTCCTTTTCTATCTGCTATTATAACAGATAATAAACAGCAGCTCTTGTATAAGGGTATGAAAGATATATATAGGTAATGAATAACAAAGTAAACTAGAATGAGAAAGAAGGAATGAAAATGATTATTGGAATTGGTATTGATATTGTCGAGCTTAACCGAATAGAAGATGTGCTAAATCGCCAACCGAAATTTGTTGATCGAATTTTAACTGATTCTGAGAAAAATACATACCTCACTTTAAGTAATAGAAGAAAAATTGAGTTTCTTGCGGGGAGATTTGCGGCTAAAGAAGCTTTTGTTAAAGCAGTTGGCACAGGAATTTCAGCAAGTTATAGCTGGAGGGACATTGAAGTGAAAAAGGAGGCTAATGGTAAGCCTTATGTCATTGCATCAGGTCTTACTGATCAAGTTCATCTTTCGATTTCTCACAGTAAAATGTATGCAGTTGCACAAGTTTTAATTGAAAGCTTGTCAAGCTAGTCTGCATAATGCGCAAGGTTGTCTCATATAGTTGTAGAGCGAATAGAAGAGATCAAGTCATTCAGGCAGAGTCAGGTCTACGTTCTACAAAGATGTTTCGGATCTACGATAGTAAGTATACCAGTCACACTTACTAAAAGTTAAAGCGGAACACACAACGATGAGAAGCCGTCTCTTGAATGCATTCGCTCTCTTCTTTCAAATGAGACAAAGGGGTGAAAGCATGAAAAAAGCAATTTGGCTCGCTACTCTAGGGATACTACTATCTATGATCCTCGTAGCGTGTGGCGAAAAAACACAGGAAGATATTATGACTGATTTAGACACTAAGCTAACGGAGATGACTGGTTACAAAGCGAAGTCTACTATGACTTTAGAAACAGGGAAGGAACAACAGACATATGAGGTCGATGTATGGCATCAAGTAAAGAGCAACTATCGTGTTGCACTTCAAAATGAAAACAAAGACCAAAGTCAAATTATCCTTCGCAATGATGATGGGGTTTTCGTGTTGACACCTGCGCTGAACAAAAGCTTCCGTTTCCAAAGTGACTGGCCGACAAATAGCAGTCAGGTATATTTGTATGAATCACTTGTTCAAGACATTTTGATGGATCCTGAACGTTCTTTCCAAGCAGATGAAGACTATTATATCTTTCAAACGAATACAAACTATCAAAATAAAAATCTAACAACGCAGGAAATCAAATTAAACAAGAAAGATTTATCGCCTGCTCAGGTGAAAATTATGAATGCTGATCTTGAGGTGCTTGTTCAACTTGATTTCACAGACTTTGAATGGAATGCAAGCTTCAATGAAGGTGACTTCGATATGGAGCGTAATATGACTGGAGCACAAATGACGGAACAGCCAGCAATGGCAGAACCACTTGAAGCTATGACTGTCTATTATCCAATGTATACGCCAGATGGTACACAGTTTGAATCATCAAGAAATATTGAAACAGAAAATGGTGAGCGAGTTGTGCTTCAATACATGGGTGAGCAACCATTCACGTTAATCCAAGAGCAAAGTCAAGTAGTACCTGCATCTACTCCAATGAATATGAGCCATGGCGAACCAGTTGATTTAGGTTTTACAATTGGTGTTATGACAAATGAGTCACTTATGTGGTCTTATAATGGGGTAGACTTCTTCCTAGCTTCTGAGAATTTAAGCACAGAAGAAATGATGTCTATTGCAAGTTCCGTATATGGAACAGAGGAAAAATAAAAAGTGTGAACATCATCTAAGAGTCTTTACCTTTTCGGTGATTTAAATAGCTCTAAATAAGATTAAGCGTATGCCACTTTTATGTGAGACTAACTCAAGTTTATCATTCGAGTTAGTCTCTTTTTCTTTTTCTTAAAGCGCTATGGTAAAATGATACTCATCAATTAATAAAGGGAATAATGGATAGGGCATTTAGGGAGGAAGTTTGATGAGTCAAGAGTTTTACCGAGATACATGGGCTGAAGTTGATTTAACGGCTATTGCCGATAATGTACAAGCCATTTGTCAACTTTACCGTGATAGAGATGTCAGTGTGATAGCTGTTGTAAAAGCGAATGGTTATGGTCATGGTGCTGTTGAAGTGGCAAAGACAGCTTTAAAATCAGGAGCTAGTTATTTAGCTGTTGCATTATTGGATGAAGCCATTGCTTTAAGAGAGGCAAATATTAAGGCGCCTATTCTTGTTTTAGGTAGAATTAGACCTCAGGATGTCTCTATTGCGCAACGGTATCAAGTGATGGTTACAGTTTTTCAACAGCAGTGGTTAGAAGAAGCGAAGAAGTTCCTTGTGACTGATGCATCCATTTCGATCCACTTGAAATTTGATACGGGTATGGGCAGGATTGGGCTGAGAACAAAGGAAGAAACGGATGCGGTATGCGACTTCCTAGCTGCAAATAAACAATTTCATGTACATGGGATCTTTACTCATTTTGCTACTGCTGATGAAAAAGATGCTTCGTATGTAAATGAACAGCACAATCGATTTGTTGAGATGTTAGATTGGGTAAAGGAAAAGGGCATTCAAGCTTCTTTCATTCATAGTGGAAACAGCGCTGCCGGTATGAGATTTCCTGAAAAAGCATTTAATGCTTTTCGTTTAGGTATTTCAATGTATGGGTTAACTCCATCACCTGAAATTACAGAAGAGCTTCCTATCCAATTAAAGCAAGCATTTTCACTTAAAAGCCGTCTCGTGCATGTGAAAAAGGTTGCGGCAGGAGAAGCGATTAGTTATGGTGCGACATATCGTGCTAAATCAGACGAATGGATTGGAACAATTCCGATCGGTTATGCAGATGGTTGGTTAAGGTATCATAGTACTAGTGGCGGAGAAGTACTTGTTAATGGAGAACGAGCTCCGTTTGTCGGTCGTATTTGCATGGACCAATGTATGGTGCGCTTATCGGAACCGGTTGAAGTCGGTACAATTGTGACATTGATTGGTAAAGATGGAGATAATAGAATAACAATGGATGAAATTGCAAAAAGATTAAATACGATTAACTATGAAATTCCTTGTGTAATTGGGCAAAGAGTACCAAGGGTTTATATGGACTAAATGAAGTGAAAGTTGAATATACATTTCTTGTTGGTCTAATTTAAAAGATAGACCATTGGGCCTTTGCATTTCGAGCTAGCTAATGCTATGATTAGGTACGAGACTAAAAAGGAAGCATCTGTTGTAAAAAAGATTAAATAAGCTCAACGTTATTTGGTGGATGCTGGGGGTGGATGTTTGTGTCAGAGCAAAGCACAAAGCGCATTGTAATTAATTTGCCACAACATTTGTTGAACGAGGTGGACGGTGTGATTAAAAAAGAGAACGTCAATCGTAGTGAATTCATTTCACAAGCAACAAAGATGTATCTTCGTGAACGTAAAAAACGTCAAATTCGGGAGACTATGCAGCAAGGCTATATGGAAATGGCGAAAATTAACCTAAACATTGCATCAGAATCTTTTCTTGCCGAGGAGGAAGCAGAGAATACCCTCGACCGCTTAGTGAGTGGGGTGTAGCCTTTGATTGTAAAAAGAGGCGACGTTTACTTTGCTGATCTCTCACCTGTTGTTGGTTCTGAACAAGGTGGAGTTCGTCCTGTGCTTGTTATACAAAATGATATTGGAAACCGTTTTAGTCCTACGGTTATTGTGGCAGCAATTACAGCTCAAATTCAAAAAGCTAAACTGCCAACGCATGTTGAGATTAATGCAAAACGTTATGGCTTTGATCGTGATTCCGTCATTTTGTTGGAACAAGTACGAACAATTGATAAGCAAAGGCTAACCGATAAAATAACCCACTTAGACGATGATATGATGAATCGTGTGAATGATGCTCTGTTCATAAGTTTAGGACTTATTGATTTTTAAGATATACGACTGTAAACCTCATTTGTGAAAAATGGGGTTTTGTTTTATTTTCAGATTGTTTTTATGTAAAATCGCTTTAACGTTTCATGTTTATTTAAATTGATGGTTTAGAATAAAAAGCTATTGAATCTAGCTTATTAACGAAGTGAGTACTTTGTCGCATTTAGAGAATTTTTGCATAATTTTAGACACTTTACTCTTTGCAACATTTTTTTAACCATGAAATAATAGGGGTAAGATTAGTCAGGGGGATAAATGATGCAACCATATATTGTTTCGCTTATTGGGAATCAACGAGAAAAGTTGATGGAGCTTTGGAAAGAAGAGTTAGATGTTATAAGGAAAGAAAACTACTTGGAATCCATTTCAGATTCAGTCTATGAAAATACGAATCAACAATTTATGCATTTCATTATTGGTATGGTAGATATGGATGAAAAAGAAGCAAAGAAAAGATTAAGCTCCTTTGCTGATGAATACATACAAAGTGGTTGGCCGCTTGCGTACTTTACACAGGGTCTCCAAGCTTTTCGCCGTGTGAATTTGGCTTTAATTTCAGAACAAGAAACGAACATTCAGGATTTACTTTCTACATTTAGTGAACTTGAGAACTGGATTGATCGACTAATTAACCAATTGGTTTACGATTATACAGGTACTTGGGAAGATATTTTTGAAATGCAAAAACTATCTTTAATGGAGCTCTCAGCACCTTTAATCCCAGTATTAGAGGGAGTAACGGTGATGCCGTTAATCGGAACGATTGATACAGCTAGAGCCAAGCTTGTAATGGAAAATTTATTACAAGGTGTGATTGAGCACCGGTCACAAGTCGTTCTAATTGATATTACGGGAGTTCCTGTGGTCGATACAATGGTTGCTCACCATATTATTCAAGCTTCTGAAGCGGTGAGGTTAGTAGGGGCAACATGCATTCTTGTTGGGATTAGACCCGAGATTGCCCAAACCATTGTGAATCTTGGGATTGATTTAAGTAAGTTTCCGACAAAGAGCACGCTGAAAAAAGGGATTGAAACAGCGTTGGAGTTAACAAACAAGAAAATGATTGACTTGTAAGTTGGAGGAAGGTATATGAGAATTCCAATTTTAAAACTAAAACATTATTTATTAATAAGTGTACAGGTTGAATTAGATGATCAGACTGCATTGCAATTCCAAGAGGATTTATTAAATAAAATCCATATGGAAGGCTCATTAGGGGTTGTTATTGATCTAACATCTGTTGATATGATTGATTCCTTTATTGCTAAAGTGTTAGGGGATGTTGTCGACATGTCTAACCTAATGGGAGCGAAAGTAGTTCTAACTGGCATTCAGCCAGCTGTTGCAATTACATTAATCGACATGGGGATAACCTTAAAAGATGTTCAAACAGCTCTAGATCTTGAACAAGGTCTTGAGAAATTGCAACAGGAATTGGAGGGGTAAGCATGGAAACCCAGTCCTGTGTCGGAGTGAAAAACGAGTGGGATATTGTTGCAGCAAGACAAGCTGGTCGCTCGTTATCAAAAGAAATTGGGTTTGGCAGTGTTGATCAAGCTAGAATTACAACAGCCATCTCGGAGCTTGCTCGGAATATCTATCTTTATGCGAAGCGCGGAGAAATATCGATTGAGTTAGTTGAGAAACCAAGTAAATTGGGTTTAAGAAAAGGCATTAAAATCACTGCAAAAGATCAAGGTCCAGGTATTCCTGATATAAGGCAAGTAATGATGGATGGGTTTACCACATCTGGTGGCATGGGTGCTGGTTTACCAGGCGTAGAACGTTTAATGGATGATTTCACTATCGACTCTGTAGTAGGAGAAGGGACCACCATTACAGCGATTAAGTGGATTCGTTAGGAGAGGGTTTGTGTGGAAAGAACTGTACATGATTTAGAGCAAACGTATAAAGAAATTGTACAAACATTCCTTCATCGGAAAAATGAATTAGGACTGTATCAGGCTCAGCAGTTTAGCAAAATTTTAATGGAGCAACAATTTTCACCAGAAGAAGTGGTAGGTGTACATCGTGCTGTTGTTGAAGAATTGTTTCCGACTGTTCCGGAAGGGGTATTAGACTCCTTTGACTTATTATTAGAAGTCATGATGGGATATGGTCTGGCTTATCGTGAACATCAAAGTTTGCGAGATCGGCAATTAGAGCTTGAGTCTGAAATTGACGTCGCTGCTACAATGCAGCAGACGTTACTTCCTGAAGGGACTCCCCACAGCGATTCGTTGGATATGGGTGTGGTAAGTGTTCCGGCATATAAAATGAGTGGAGATTATTATCATTACATAATGGATGATAATGGATGTGTTGGCATCGCGATAGCTGATATTATCGGGAAAGGAGTACCGGCGGCTCTTTGTATGTCGATGATTAAGTATGCGATGGACAGTTTGCCTGAACAACGCTTGCAACCAGCTGCTTTGTTAGATAGTTTGAATCGTGTAGTAGAGCAAAATGTTCATGATAGCATGTTTATTACGATGATGTACGGTTCTTATGATCCTAGAACAGATGAATTTAATTATTCCGGAGCGGGGCATGAGCCGGGTTTCTTTTACAATGCAGCATTGGATCAATTTGAGGATCTCTATGCAAAGGGCATTGTTTTAGGCGTTTCAAAAAAAGGGAACTTTAGGGAATATAATAGAAAACTAGAAACTGGAGATTTTGTTGTTTTTCTTTCCGATGGTGTTACGGAATGTAGGGTTGAAGACCGTTTTATCGAGAGGGAGGAAGTGATAGCGTTGATTCGTAAGTATATGCACTTATCAGCACAAGAGTTGGTTGATAATGTTTATCAAGAATTAGCTAAACTTCAAAAGTTTACTTTAAAAGATGATTTTACATTAATGGTAATTAAACGTGTTTAACTAGACTGATTAAAGGGTATAGGTTTTTTAAGGGATAAAAGGAGAGGATACTATGAACTTATCTATTCGTTTAGAAGCCGATAATGATACGACTGTTTTATATTTAGCGGGAGAGGTAGACGCGTATACAGCCCCTAAGTTAAGAGAGGAGTTATTGCCTCTAACAGAGCTTGGGAAAAATGTCAAAGTTGATTTAACGGATGTTCATTATATAGATAGTACGGGCCTTGGGATATTCATAGGTGCGCTTAAAGCAACACATATTCATAAAGGTAACCTTGTGTTAACAGGAATGTCTGACCGAATTAAACGACTGTTTACAATTACAGGTCTGAATGAAGTCATTACAATTGAGGAAGGGGAGGCGTCAAGATGAAGCAACAAGAAGCAGATCATATACAAATGAGTGTTCCTGCAAAGCCAGAGTATGTAGGTGTGATCCGTTTGACTGTTTCTGGAATTGCCAATCGGGTCGGATTTACCTACGATGAGATCGAGGATATGAAGATTGCTGTTGCAGAAGCATGTACGAACGTCGTAAATCATGCATATGAGGAAGGAGGCGTTATGAATGTCTCTTTCTACTTATATGAAGATAAGATCGAGATCGTTGTAGCTGATCAAGGACAGAGTTTTGATATTGCTAGTGTGCGTGATCAGCTCGGACCGGTTAATGCCGATCGACCTGTAGCCGATTTAAAAGAAGGTGGCTTGGGCCTGTTTCTTATAAATACATTAATGGATAAAGTGGAAATAAATGATGAATCAGGCATTGTTTTAGTTATGACCAAGTTCCTTCATGGAGATGAGGTGGAACATGATGTCGAAAGATTCTCAGAGGCGCAGCCAGAACAATGAGGAAGTGTACGAATGGATTACCAGCTACCAAGCGTCTGGCGATGAAAGTGCGCAGTTAAAGCTTGTTCAACATTATGAAGGACTTGTGCGCAGTTTATCAAGAAAGTTTTCAAAAGGCCGGGAGTATGAAGAAGATATGTTTCAAGTTGGTATGGTCGGTTTGTTAGCGGCGATGAAGAGATATGATGCTGCATTTGGTAAAAGTTTCGAATCTTTTGCAATTCCGACAATACTCGGCGAAATAAAGAGATTTATCCGTGATAAGACTTGGAGTGTTCATGTACCTCGCAGAATTAAAGAGCTAGGACCGAAAATTAAACAGTCGGTTGAGAAATTAACTTCCGACTTGCAACGTTCTCCCCTAGTGTATGAGATAGCAGAGCATCTTGGTGTCTCAGAAGAAGAAGTGTTAGAAACGATGGAAATGAGCAAGAGCTATCAGGCGCTCTCTGTTGATCGCTCACTTGAAGCGGATCAAGAGGGGGCGAGGTCACTTTATTAGACTTAGTAGGAAATGTTGATTCTGGGTTTGAGGAAGCAGATCGGAAGCTTTTGTTGGAAAAAGCGTTTGAGGTCTTAAACGATCGTGAAAAGGAAATTATCGTCCATACATATTTTCATAATTTCAGTCAAAAGGAAACGGGTGAAAAGTTAGGTATCTCCCAAATGCATGTTTCTCGTTTGCAGCGAAGGGCTCTTGAGAAATTAAAAGAAGCAATTAAAGTTGAACCAACGGAGATCCTTTGATGTTAACACATTACAATGATGAACAAGTAGAGATTGTTGTATATGAGCAGTCTAAGCCTGGCGAAAATTGTTCTGGAGATATTCATGTTGTGATTTAGGATAAGGAATACAGCATTTGTGCAGTTATTGACGGTCTTGGAAGTGGAGAGCAAGCTAGGAAGTCAGCAGAAATGGCTGCTGGTGTTATTAGGAGTCTTCATAGACTCGATGTTGCTCAACTTGTAAAAGCGTGTAACGATGTGTTAGTGAATCATAGAGGTGTCGTTCTAACGATTATTAAAGTGGACTATAATCGACAACTTATCGACTATTGTAATTTTGGTAATATAGGATTCATTTTGTATTTGCCAGATGGTACGACATTTGAACCGATTCCGGCAAGAGGTTATTTATCAGGAAAAAAGCAAGTGATTAAAAGTTCGACTTATCGTTTTTATCAAGGTGCTGTTTTCCTATTGTATTCGGATGGATTAAAGAGGAGACCTGCAAAGGAACGATTACTCCGCATGACGTCTCCTACTGTTGGATTGGAAAATTTATTAGAAAAGGAAAACTATGCTATTGATGATGTAACAATATTAATAGGGAGATTTAAATAAAAGATAGCCTTGGTTATCTCTGTGATAAGAGTATAAAGGCTGTCTTTTTTTTGAGGTGTAAAACTATGCTATGATGATACTAGTCTATTTAAAAATGGGGTGTTGGGATGAATGAAGAAAAGCGTAATGAGACCATTCTTACGATTGCGAAAGAGTTAAATGTTAAAAAAGCTTATATAGAGCAATTAATTACTTTAGTTAATGAAGGAAATACAGTCCCTTTTATTGCTCGTTATCGTAAAGAAATGACAGGTGGACTCGATGAAGTGCAAATTCGTACCACTGTTGAAAAGTGGGAGTATGCAAACCAACTAAGTAACCGTCAAGAAGAAGTTATCCGTCTAATAGATGAACAAGGAAAATTGACTGATGAATTAACATTAAAGATTCAAAAGGCTAAAAAGCTTCAGGAAATTGAAGATTTATATCGACCTTATAAACAAAAAAGAAGAACGAGAGCAACTATTGCGAAAGAAAAGGGATTAGAACCATTTGCGGTATGGTTGTATTCCTTCCCTAAGGATGGTTCGGTTAATGATGAAGCTGCGACATACATATCTGAAGAAAAGGAACTTGGATCAATCGAAGAAGTGATTCAAGGGGCTCAAGATATAATAGCAGAATGGATTTCTGATGATGCTGAGCTTCGCAAAAGCATTCGACAATCAGGCTTTAAAGACGGGAAAATGAAAACTGTTGTAAAAGACAAAGAAGCTGATGAAAAGTCTATCTTTGAAATGTACTATGAGTACGAAGAAGCGATTAGGGCGATTGTGCCACACCGGATTTTAGCAATGAATCGTGGTGAGAAGGAAGGGATTCTACGTGTCTCTTTAGTTTTCCCGAGTGACCGTATCATAGAAGATATTAAAAGGAAAACCATAAGAGATATTCATTCAAAGGCAGCGGCTTTTGTGGCCGAAGCGATTGAAGACGGCTATAAGCGCTTAATAGAGCCTTCGATTGAACGCGATATTCGCAATGAATTAACCGAAAAGGCTGAAGAACAAGCGATTCATATTTTTTCAGAGAACTTAAGGCAATTGCTTCTGCAACCGCCAATGAAAGATAAAACCGTTCTTGGGGTTGACCCAGCTTACAGAACAGGTTGTAAATTAGCTGTAGTTGATGCAACAGGTAAAGTTCTCGATATTGCGGTTATCTATCCAACACCACCGAGAAATGAGGTCGAAAAATCAGCTGTAGTTGTTAAAGAGTTAATTAACAAACATTCAGTTGAAATGATTGCCGTTGGGAACGGGACAGCATCGAGAGAGACTGAACAATTCATTGCCGATGTCATTAAACAGCTTGACGAATCAATTTATTATTTAATTGTCAATGAGGCTGGAGCAAGTGTGTACTCGGCTTCTGAGCTGGGAAGGGAAGAATTCCCTGATTTGAAAGTTGAGGAAAGGAGTGCTGTGTCAATTGCAAGACGCCTACAAGATCCGTTAGCTGAATTAGTGAAAATTGACCCTAAATCCGTTGGGGTAGGTCAGTACCAACATGATGTCTCGCAAAAAAGATTAAATGAGCAGTTAACCTTTGTGGTGGAAACAGCTGTTAACCAAGTTGGTGTGAATGTTAATACGGCTTCAAGTTCATTGTTGCAGTATGTAGCTGGACTATCAAAGGCTGTCGCCAATAATATAGTCAAGCGTCGTGAGGAAGAAGGACGATTTACAGACCGGAAGCAGTTGAAAAAAATTCCTAGGCTCGGAGCGAAAACATATGAGCAAGCAATTGGCTTCCTGAGAATTCAAGAGGGTGATCATCCTTTGGATGCAACGGCTATTCACCCTGAAAGTTATAACGAAGCAGAGAAGTTGTTAAAACAAATTGGTGCAACTGTTGAAGAGATAGGATCAGAAAGAGTAAGGGAGTTATTGCAGAACATTGACGTATCGGGTTTGGCATCAGAGTTAGAAGTAGGTGTACCAACATTAAAGGATATGATCGATAATCTCATGCGTCCGGCACGTGATCCGCGTGACGAAGTAGCCAAGCCATTACTTAAACAAGATGTACTTAAAATGGAAGATTTACAAGTTGGGATGGAGTTACAAGGGACAGTTCGAAATGTGGTTGATTTCGGTGCCTTTGTTGACATTGGAGTGAAGCAAGATGGGCTTGTCCATATTTCTAAATTAACAAACCGTTTCATCAAGCACCCTTTAGAAGTCGTAACGGTAGGAGAGATCGTAACCGTTTGGGTAGAGCAAGTCGATATACAAAAAGGAAGAGTTTCTCTAACGATGAAAAAAACGGAGATGCAAACTGTTTCGTCATAGAATTTGTTAATAATGTATTAAAGTAAGAAGATTGAGGAAGCGTGACGTGTGTTAAATTGTTATTTAGCAACCTCAATCTTCTTCGTTATACTTAAGTTTGGACTTCTAATGATTCTCTTTCTTTATAATAGAACCAGCATTGATTCAGGACTCTAATTTGATAACGGTCTTTTTCTAAATAAGCTTGCTTTAACTGTTGTCTTAGCCATTTAGGCATAGGCAAACAACTCCTTAACGACTTTCGGGATTTAGATTATTATATGAATGAAGGTTTGTCATAGTTGAAGGATTGGTGAAGATTTATGAACGGGAATCATAATCCCATGACGAATAAGCAGTTACAAAAATTGGTGGAGTGTATTTCGGAAGAGTATTTTAAGATACCTTTTTTGCATGAAGCTACTTTTAACAATAGATTACGTACGACTGGAGGGCGTTACTTACTTAGAAGCCACAATATTGAGATTAACCCTAAGCAGTTAATCTATTTTGGAAAAGATGCGTTAGTGGGAATCATTAAGCATGAACTTTGTCACTATCACCTCCATCTTCAAGGTAAGGGGTATCAGCATCGCGATAATGACTTTAAAGATTTAATGATGAAGCTTGGTGCACCTAGATTTTGTGAAACAATTCCGGGAACAAAGAACTCTACTACGAGTAACCACCGGTATCAATGCACGGTTTGTGGGCTGGAGTATAATCGTAAACGTAAAATTGATATTAGACGATATGTTTGTGGAAAATGTAAAAGTAAGTTGAAAAAAATTTAAAAATAGACTTGCGTTTTTCAAAAAGTGTATGCTATATTATAGAAGTCGCTAATGAGTCAGCTGAACAAAAAGTTGATAAGCTTCTAGTGATGTGTTTTAATATTCCAAGTCGTTATAATATTCCACAGTAGCTCAGTGGTAGAGCAATCGGCTGTTAACCGATCGGTCGTAGGTTCGAGTCCTACCTGTGGAGCCAAGGAGAAGTACTCAAGTGGCTGAAGAGGCGCCCCTGCTAAGGGTGTAGGTCGTTTACGCGGCGCGAGGGTTCAAATCCCTCCTTCTCCGCCATTTTTAAATGGCCCGTTGGTCAAGCGGTTAAGACACCGCCCTTTCACGGCGGTAACACGGGTTCGAATCCCGTACGGGTCACCATTCTAGTAATATAGTTAACAGCAAAGTGGAGGATTAGCTCAGCTGGGAGAGCACCTGCCTTACAAGCAGGGGGTCGGCGGTTCGATCCCGTCATCCTCCACCATATATTTTGGTCCGGTAGTTCAGTTGGTTAGAATGCCTGCCTGTCACGCAGGAGGTCGCGGGTTCGAGTCCCGTCCGGACCGCCATTCATCTTTGCGGGTGTGGCGGAATTGGCAGACGCGCTAGACTTAGGATCTAGTGTCTTATGACGTGGGGGTTCGACTCCCTTCACCCGCACTTTTGTTGATTATAATTTGTTGGTGCTAACGCGGTTGTGGCGGAATGGCAGACGCGCTAGGTTGAGGGCCTAGTGGGGGTTGACCCCGTGGAGGTTCGAGTCCTCTCAACCGCACCAAATGTTGTTTGGTATCTATTCAAACGGGAAGTGGCTCAGCTTGGTAGAGCACCTGGTTTGGGACCAGGGGGTCGCAGGTTCAAATCCTGTCTTCCCGACCATCTTTTATATGCGGGTGTAGTTTAGTGGTAAAACCTCAGCCTTCCAAGCTGATGTCGTGAGTTCGATTCTCATCACCCGCTCCAATTTCATAATTGAAGATAGATTCTTTTTTTATGTCTTCTTTTGGGCCTGTAGCTCAGCTGGTTAGAGCGCACGCCTGATAAGCGTGAGGTCGGTGGTTCGAGTCCACTCAGGCCCACCAAAAAAAGTTCTTGACCTTTTAAAGGTTTGATAGTATCATTTTAAAAGTCGCTAATGAGCGGCGTCGAGTTCTTTGAAAACTGAACAAAAGCCAAGCGAAAAGAGATACATGATATCTCGTCAAAGAAATTTACCCGATAGGGCAAATTTCACCTTAAATTTTTTATTGAGCTAATCAGCTTACCATTTTTATGGAGAGTTTGATCCTGGCTCAGGACGAACGCTGGCGGCGTGCCTAATACATGCAAGTCGAGCGGACTAATTAAGAGCTTGCTCTTAATTAGTTAGCGGCGGACGGGTGAGTAACACGTGGGCAACCTGCCCTGTAGACTGGGATAACATCGAGAAATCGGTGCTAATACCGGATAATATCTGAGACCTCATGGTCTTAGACTAAAAGATGGCTCCGGCTATCACTGCAGGATGGGCCCGCGGCGCATTAGCTAGTTGGTAAGGTAATGGCTTACCAAGGCGACGATGCGTAGCCGACCTGAGAGGGTGATCGGCCACACTGGGACTGAGACACGGCCCAGACTCCTACGGGAGGCAGCAGTAGGGAATCTTCCGCAATGGACGAAAGTCTGACGGAGCAACGCCGCGTGAGTGATGAAGGATTTCGGTTCGTAAAGCTCTGTTGTTAGGGAAGAACAAGTATCGTTCGAATAGGGCGGTACCTTGACGGTACCTAACCAGAAAGCCACGGCTAACTACGTGCCAGCAGCCGCGGTAATACGTAGGTGGCAAGCGTTGTCCGGAATTATTGGGCGTAAAGCGCGCGCAGGCGGTCTTTTAAGTCTGATGTGAAAGCCCACGGCTCAACCGTGGAGGGTCATTGGAAACTGGGAGACTTGAGTACAGAAGAGGAGAGTGGAATTCCACGTGTAGCGGTGAAATGCGTAGATATGTGGAGGAACACCAGTGGCGAAGGCGACTCTCTGGTCTGTAACTGACGCTGAGGCGCGAAAGCGTGGGGAGCAAACAGGATTAGATACCCTGGTAGTCCACGCCGTAAACGATGAGTGCTAGGTGTTAGGGGTTTCGATGCCCTTAGTGCCGAAGTTAACACATTAAGCACTCCGCCTGGGGAGTACGACCGCAAGGTTGAAACTCAAAGGAATTGACGGGGGCCCGCACAAGCAGTGGAGCATGTGGTTTAATTCGAAGCAACGCGAAGAACCTTACCAGGTCTTGACATCCTTATGCCCTCCCTAGAGATAGGGATTTCCCTTCGGGGACATAAGTGACAGGTGGTGCATGGTTGTCGTCAGCTCGTGTCGTGAGATGTTGGGTTAAGTCCCGCAACGAGCGCAACCCTTGATCTTAGTTGCCAGCATTTAGTTGGGCACTCTAAGGTGACTGCCGGTGACAAACCGGAGGAAGGTGGGGATGACGTCAAATCATCATGCCCCTTATGACCTGGGCTACACACGTGCTACAATGGATGGTACAAAGAGCAGCGAAACCGCGAGGTCGAGCCAATCTCATAAAGCCATTCTCAGTTCGGATTGTAGGCTGCAACTCGCCTACATGAAGCCGGAATTGCTAGTAATCGCGGATCAGCATGCCGCGGTGAATACGTTCCCGGGCCTTGTACACACCGCCCGTCACACCACGAGAGTTTGTAACACCCGAAGTCGGTGGAGTAACCCTTTTGGGAGCTAGCCGCCTAAGGTGGGACAGATGATTGGGGTGAAGTCGTAACAAGGTAGCCGTATCGGAAGGTGCGGCTGGATCACCTC
>NZ_CP020814.1:1327500-1382500 GCF_002109385.1 Halalkalibacter krulwichiae
ATTGTCTTTTTTAATATGAATAAACATAATTCTCGAGGCGCAGAAGAGCTCTGTTTCGAAGAAATAGCACCTTCATCGAATAAGCCGATGGAACCATCACAAATATGCTTCAGTGAATTCACACCCGTGTCCCCTGTGAGACGAGCACGTTTCTCTTCGTAAAACGGCGTGAAAAGCATCATAGAGAATCATCATGTGCAGTCTTCCCCGTAGAAGAGAAATGGCGAGCCAAGACGTTGCCAGGCAAATAAATCTAGTGTCTCGAGAGAGAGGAGGTTAGAACTATCCGTTAACAAATAGGGTGGAACCTGACATAGGAGAAAAGATAATAAATATTCAGATGTTTCCAGTGGGAAAGAAAGCTAGGTCCCTTAAAAGACTTATTAAATTAAAAAGACTCACCAATTTAGTGTTTTTAGTAAGCTAAGATATCCCCCCTTTTATATATTATAAATCACAAAAAAATCTAAACTAAATATAGAATAATTATTTCAACTTAAGAATTCTACTTAATATATTTATTACATCTTTATGATTATGAAGCAAATTTTCGAGAAATACTTGACATAAAATCATGAGAATAGAGTATTTATGAATTAAGAGTCAATTTACATGGATATAAAGATACCGATCGGTTGGTATTTTTGTTTATTTGATTTTGATTTTTTAATACTTTGTAATCTCTAAGAATCCTAGTTGAATAAAATTGAAGTTTAGATAAAGCGCGTTAAAAGGAGGAAATAATGAATCACATTACAGAATTACAAACAAGGTACTGTGAATCAGATGCATTAGGGCATATTAATAGTGTTAGTTATTTTATATATTTAGAACAAGCTAGAGTTAACTTTATTCTAGATAGTAAAATTATTTCTAATATTAAAGATTGGCCGTTTGTCCTTGCCTCTATACGCTGCGATTTAAAAAGGCAAATTTATATAAACGATTTCCTATTAATAAAATCATTTATATCTGAGATTAATCAAAGTAGTTTTAAGCTGGAACACGAAATTTATAATAAAGATTCACATGAACTACTTGCTGTTGGTTCCGTTGTGATAGTGCACTTCAACTTTGATGAGCAAAAAAGTGTAGTGCTTTCATCCGATATGCGAAAGAAATTAAAGGAATTCAAAAAATAGTTAAGATTACTAATGTAATAGTTTAACTAGTTGTAAAGGTGTGATTATTTTGGCCAAGGAATCTTCCAATGTAACAAGAAGAATGGGCAAGGATACAAAAACAGAAATATTGGATATTGCTTTATCGTTATTTGTTCAAAAAGGATACCATCAAACATCAATGCGAGATATTGCAGAAACTGCTGGATTTACTAAAGGTGGATTGTATTACTACGTAACAAGTAAAGATGATATCTTATATTTTTTACATGATCGATTTATCAAGGAGGGTTTAAGTCGCTTACGTTTGGTTGCTAAAGAGAATTTAAGTCCAGAGCGCAAACTCATTAAGCTTCTAAAAACTCACCTTGAAATTATTCACCTATATAAAAATGACATTACTCTGTTTTTTGAAGCAATTAAATATTTGACACCAGAAAGGTATCACGAAGTGAGAAAAAAGAGGGAAAGTTATGAGAACTTATTTGTGAAAACAATTGAAGAGGGAAGAGAGTTAGGTGTCTTTCAAGTGAAGGATAGTCGAATAACAGTTTTATATATTCTGGGAGCGTGTAATTTTATGCACACCTGGTATGATCCCAATGGTAAAAAATCTATTGAAGAACTATCAGAATTGTTTATAGAGCTCACAATGGAAGGACTTAATAAATAGTAGATTAGAAAGAATAGTAATATTTTATGTAAATACCAAGTATTAATTAAACTGATTAGAAACATACCGGCCACTCGGTATTAATTGGGTAGTAGGCATAAGTGAGGAGGAGTATTATGACAAAAAAATTAGATGAAAATCAATTAGCTTTGAAGGAAAAATTTATAAGGGAGAGAGGATACTGGGCAGAGTTTTGGGATTATTTGCTGGAATTAAATTCAGACTTTTTCAAGGCATATTTAGAATTTTCTTCAGTACCATGGAGACATGGTGTGCTTGAACCAAAGGTAAAAGAACTGATTTATATTGCAATTGATGTTGCTACAACTCACCTTTATGAACCAGGTACAAAAGTTCATATGCAAAATGCAATTAAATACGGAGCAACAAAAGAAGAAATAATGGAAGTTTTTGAGCTAACTAGTGTATTAGGTATTCATTCATGTACGGTAGGTGTACCAATATTAGTAGATGAGTTGAGAGAAAAAGGTGTTGAAATATCCGAGGAACTTACAGAGAAACAAAAGAAGCTAAAAGAGCAATTTATTAATGAACGTGGATATTGGTCAGAGCTTTGGGATCAATTATTAGTATTAAACGACAGATACTTTGAAGCATATTTGAACCTTTCTGCTGTCCCATGGAAAAAAGGAACTATAGATCCAAAAATAAAAGAATTTATTTATATAGCTATTAATGCATCAACGACACATTTATATGAACCGGGAATTAGAATTCATATAAAAAATGCCTTGAATTTAGGAGCAACGAAAGATGAAATTATGGAAGTTTTTCAGCTAATTAGTGTGCTCGGCATTCATACTTGTACGGAAGGGGTTCCTTTGTTGGTAGAGGAATTAAAGAAGAGAGGCCAAGGTTAGTTTTTATTAGATTTTAAATACCGGACGGTTGGTAAAAAAGTGAAATAGTGATTTGTTATTTTAATAGGACGGAGGGGAAAAGGTGAAATTTTCTAAGGAAGAATTATTAAAGTTTTACGAAACCATGTTAAAGATACGTAAGTTTGAAGAGAAGGTTTCTGATTTATTTTCAGATGGACATATACCTGGCTTTTTACATCTTTATATTGGTCAAGAGGCTGTAGCAACAGGGGTGTGTTCGAACCTGAAGAAAGATGATTATATTGCAAGTACACATCGTGGCCATGGCCATTGTATTGCTAAAGGAGCTGATGTCAACAAAATGATGGCAGAGCTTTTTGGAAAAGAGACTGGATATTGTAAAGGAAAAGGAGGGTCAATGCATGTAGCTGATATTGATATAGGAATACTAGGTGCTAATGGCATTGTTGGAGCAGGAATTCCTATTGCTGTAGGCGCAGGACTAACTGCGAAAGTTAAAGGACAAGGGCAAGTTGCAGTTGCGTTTTTCGGTGAAGGAGCATCAGGTATTGGCTATTTCCATGAAGCACTAAATATGGCAGCGGTTTTAAAATTACCGGTTATCTTTGTATGTGAAAGTAACAATTATGCAGAATTCACTCCAAGAGAAAAGCACCTACCAATCCAAACTGTAGCTGAACGTGGAAGCGCTTATGGAATAAAGAGCTATATGTTAGATGGAAATGATGTCTTAGCAGTATACGAAACATTCGATGAAGTTGTATCTCGTACACGTAAAGGAGAAGGTCCTTTTTTAGTTGAATGCTTCACAGACCGTTGGAGTGGTCACTTTGTAGGAGATCCTCAACGGTATAGGCCACTAGGCGAAAAAGAAGAGTTGCAGAATAAAGATCCCATTATAAAGTTAAAAGTATTTTTACAGCAAGAGTATGAGAATGCAAACGACGAAATTAACAAGATTCACCAAACTGTCGACAATGAATTGGCGTATGCTGAAGAGTTTTCCAAAAGTAGTCCACTCCCTCATGGTGAATCAACTCTTGAGGACGTTTATGCACAGGGGAAACAATATGAGTGTAATTCGATTTAACAAGGCTATAAATATGGCTTTGAGTGAAGAAATGAAAAGAGATGCTAATGTATTCATTGCTGGAGAAGATGTAGCAGAAGCGGGTGGTTCTTTCGGTGTAACGAAAGGGTTATTAAATGAATTTGGAGAAAGCAGAGTGGTTGATACTCCCATTAGTGAAGGAGCAATAATAGGGTTAGCAGTTGGGAGTTCATTAACAGGTTTAAAACCCGTTGTAGAAATAATGTTTATGGATTTTATGGCTGTTTGCTTTGACCAAATTATTAATCAAGCAGCTAAAATGCGCTATATGTCAGGTGGAAAAATGAGCTTACCTCTTGTAATAAGAACACAAGCAGGGGCTGGTTTTAATGCTGGACCTCAACATTCACAAAGTTTGGAAGCCCTATTAATGCATATACCCGGTATTAAAGTCGTTATGCCTTCTAATCCATATGATGCTAAAGGTCTACTCAAGACAGCCATTCGAGATGAAAACCCAGTTATTTTTATCGAAAATAAAATGCTATACGGTTTGAAAGGTGAGGTACCCGATGAAGAATATGTTGTCCCATTTGGGAAAGCAAATATTGTACGCAAGGGTACTGATGTAACAATTGTAGCTTTAGGACAAATGGTAAATAAGGCTAAGAGCGTCACTAAACAGTTAGAACAACAAGGAATTTCAGCTGAATTGATTGATCCTAGAACCATTACACCACTTGATAAAGATACGATAGTAAATTCCGTTGCTAAAACTGGAAGGTTAGTGATTGTTCATGAGGCCGTAAAAACAGGAGGAGTTGGAGCAGAAATTGCAGCACTAGTACAGGAAGAGGTATTTGATTACTTAGATGCACCAATCCAACGTGTAGCTGCACCTTTTACCCCAGTTCCATATAGCAAACCGTTAGAGAATTACTTTTTACCCGATGAACAAAAGATTATAGAAGCTGTTAAAAAAGTATGTATTGGTCGTCAATTCCCACAATTAGTTGGGAGGGATTGACTTGATACAGTTTCCCGTTAAACATGTTATTGCATCACCTCGAGCGAGAGCAAAGGCTAAAAACTTAGGTATAAATCTTAGTGAATTTGAAGGCAGTGGACCTTTAGGTAGAATTATAGAGTCTGATGTGATTTTTAACCATCAACAAACAAAGTCAAATGTTGACCGCATCCTTCCTCAAAGCAAAGCGTCGCCATTAGCTAAGAAGATGGCAGAGGTCGAACAGGTAAGCTTACATTTAGTAGAGGGTAGTGGAGTAGGTGGGAAAATTGTTAGTAAAGATATTCATAATTATCTCAATTCTGCTACTCCAACCATACAAGAAATGCAACGTAAACCACTACAAGGTATTAGGAAGATAATTGCCGACAAAATGACCTATAGTAAAAAAAATATTCCCCACGTCACATTAACAGTTAAAGTAGATGCCTCCGATTTAGTCGATTTTCGTGATTCCATTAAAAGTAACTATGAAAATGTTAGTTATACCGACTTATTAATTAAAATATTAGCCAAAAGTTTAAAACAATTCCCATCAATTAATGTTTCCCTTGAAGAAGATACTATTATTTCGCATGAAGATGTAAATGTTGGAATGGCAGTTGCAATTAGCAACGGATTAGTTGTTCCTGTTATACAGAATGCAAATGAAAAAACAATTACTGAAATAGCTAAATTGACAAGTGAGTTAGTGAATAAAGCCCAGAAAGGTAAATTAACATCAACTGACTTATCTAATGGGAGATTCACATTAAGTAATTTAGGTATGTATGCTGTAGATGGATTTACACCTATTATTAATCCGCCAGAAAGTGCCATTCTAGGGGTGGGAAGAATCAAAGAAGACCTATTTGTAGAGAATAGCCAAATTAGGATCGGAAAATCGTTAGTTCTTTCTCTATCTTTTGATCATCGGGTTATTGATGGGGCCCCCGCAGCGGAGTTTTTAGGATATATAAAAGAATTAATTGAGAATTCTTCTTTTCTCAATAGAAGTTTAGGGGAATGATGATGAAGAAAAATATTATTATACCAAAAGCTGGATTAACAATGACAGAGGCAACAATTGAACACTGGATGGTTGATATAGGAGACTATGTCATGAAGGATCAGGCAATTGCAGAAATCCTTACGGAGAAAATGATAATAGAAGTAACGGCACCAGAAGAGGGAACGATAAATTCAATCATCAAGAATGTTGGGGATGATGTAAAAGTTGGTGACATAGTAGCCACGATGGAAGTAGAGGGTGAAGAAAGAGTAAGTGTTGATAGTGAAGAGAGAGAAAGACAAGAATTACCAGTAACTAACAAAGAATTAACGCAATATACTGTGGCCGTTATTGGTGGTGGGCCCGGTGGGTATACAGCTGCAATTCGTGCTGCACAACTTGGAGGTAAAGTCGTTTTGATTGAACGAGAGAATCTAGGAGGAGTATGTCTAAATTCAGGTTGTATTCCTACAAAAACCGTGCTTAAAGGCGTTGAATTCTCGAAAGTTCATTTGAAAGCTGCTGAGTTTGGGGTAAGGTACAATGCTCCCGATGTTGATTTCAAAAAGCTTATGGAACATAAAGGCAAGGTAGTAACACAGCTTAGAAAAGGAGTATCACATCTGTTACAAAAAAATGAGATTGACGTAATAAACGGAACAGGAAAAGTACTCGGTTCATCTCTCATTGAGGTAACAAAGGAAAATGGTGAAATAGAAAAAGTCAGCAGTGAAAATATCATATTAGCTACTGGTTCCAAAGCCGCAATTCCAAATATTGAAGGGATACATGAAACTTCCTATATGACTAGTGAAGAAGCATTAAAGCAAACACAACTACCAGAAAGTATTGCGATTGTAGGGGCTGGTGCTATTGGCTGTGAATTTGCTGGAATTTATGCACCCCTTGGGGTTAAAGTGACACTTATCGAAAGTAGTAATGATATATTACCGGGATTTGATAATGATGTAGTAAAAGTTCTAAAAGATTCGCTACGGAATGATGGAGTTACGATTTCAACTTCATCGTTCGTGACAGAAATTGTAGAAAGTGGAAATTATAAAAAGGTATTATTCGAGAAAGACGGACAATTAGAAGAAATTGAAGTAGAAGAAGTATTGGTTGCTACAGGGAGAAAGCCTAATATTGATGAATTAGAAGGTAGCGGGCTTCATATTACAGGTGGGAAAGTTACTGTAGATGAAAAAATGCGGACAAATATTTCTAACATTTATGCAGTAGGTGATGTAACTGGAAAGCATAATCTAGCACATGTAGCAGCTACTCAAGGAATAGTTGCAGCAGAAAACTGTATGAATATATCAAGTAAAATAACTGATCGCTATATTCCTGTGTGTATCTATACATCTCCTGAAATTGCTTCAATAGGTTTGAGTGAAACAGAAGCAAAGCAAAAAGGAATAAACTTTCAGGTAGGGAAGTTTCAATTCAATGCAAATGGTCGGGCATTATCAAATGGAAGTCCTGATGGCTTTGTTAAGGTGTTAAGGGAGGAAAAGTATAATCAAATACTCGGTGTTCAAATTGTGGGAGAATGTGCATCTGAGTTAATATCAGAAGCTACTTTAGCATTAAATTTAGAGTCAACAACTGATGAAATCAGTTTAACCATTCACGCACATCCTACGTTATCAGAAGGATTTCTTGAAGCGGTTCTAGCAAGTATGGGAAAAGCAATTCATTCATAAGGGGGAGAGTAGATGGAGACTAAGTATATCCACTGTGAAATAGAAGAGGGGATAGCAAAGGTTATCATTAATCGTCCTGAGACTTTAAACGCTATTGATAAAGATGTCTTAAATGAATTAGAGGACACCTTTACTAGTATAGAGAGAGAGGATAGCGTACGAGTTGTTATTCTAACTGGTGGAGGCGATAAAGCTTTTGTGGCAGGTGGAGACATTGCTGCTATGAAAGAGATGAACTTAATTGAAGGTGAAAAGTTCGTTTATCGAGGTCAACGTGTATTAAGCCAAATTGAAAATAGTAGTAAAGTCGTTATTGCTGCAATTAACGGTTATACACTTGGGGGGGAATGGAGTTAAGTTTGGCTTGTGATATTCGAATTGTATCCGAAAAAGCAGTGTTAGGGTTGCCAGAAGTTTGCATTGGTCTTTATCCAGGGTGGGGAGGTACACAAAGGTTGGTAAGGCTTATTGGCAAAGGGCTAACGAAAGAATTGATATTTACTGGGCGGAGAATCTATCCAGGTGAAGCAAAAGAGCTAGGCATTGCTAATAAGGTAGTCGCCCATGAGGATCTTATGCAAGAATCCATGAATGTAGCAAATATGATTGTGAAAAATAGCCCTATAGCCGTAATGCAAGCCAAAAAAGCGATAAATCAAGGGTACGAGACTTCTTTAGATCAGGCTTTGGCGTTAGAAGCGGAAGCATGGCTTGTCAATTTTACTACAGAAGATCGAGTTGAAGGATTAAGTTCTTTCTTAGAAAAACGAAGTCCAAACTATAAAGGAAAATAGTTATTTTGGGGGGACTTTCATGAGCATTGAAGGGAACAATAATTTCTCAGCAGTGATTAGACGTTGGGCAGAATTGACTCCAGAAAAGGAGGTAATCGTTTATCAGGATCAGAGAATCACATATAAGCAGCTTCATGATAGGATAAGCGAATTAGCACAGGGTTTTCTTAATTTAGGTGTAAGAAAAGGAGATGTTGTTGCAGTTCTTCTTTACAATTGTTCTGAGTTTTTAGAAGTTTATTTTGCAGCAAATAGAATTGGTGCAGTTTTTCTGCCACTAAATTTTCGATTAGCTGCTGAAGAGATCGCGTATGTACTAGATAACGCGGAAGCAAAAGTGATCGTAACAGAAGGTGATTTCCATGAACAAGTCGACTCAATTAAAGGAGAACTGCCAAACTTACATTATTATGTTTCGTTATCTTCATCCACAAAGTCACGATGGTTAAACTACTATATCTTGGTCAATGAAAACATGGGAGCGGTAATTCACGATGAAAATGTTGAACTAGATGATTTAAACAGGTTGATGTACACATCGGGTACAACTTCTAGACCAAAAGGTGTCATTATTACAAATGAAAACCTGTATTGGAAAAATATTGCTCATATTTGGGAATTTAATATTACTCCTGAAGATAAAACGTTAATAACTGGACCGCTCTATCATGTAGGTGGCCTAGACTTAACAGGGATAGGAACGATCTATCGTGGTGGAAGTGTAGTGATTATGAGGAAATTTGATCCAATTGACCTGCTTGAAATTATAGATAAAGAAAGACCAACAAATGTATGGCTAGCTCCAGCTATGCTTAATATGATCCTTCAACAGGAGAATAGTGGAAACTATAATCTGGATTCGATTCGCTACATTATAGCTGGAGGAGAAAAAATGCCGGAACAATTAATCCAAAAGGTTTTTACTATCTTTAGAAATACTAGATTTTGCGATGCGTACGGACTAACAGAAACAGTATCTGGCGACACATTTATGCCTCAAGATAAAACATTTGAAAAATTAGGTTCTGTTGGTCGTCCTTGTCTACATCTAGATATTAGGATCGTTAATTCATATTGGGAGGAAGTTAATACGGGTGAATTAGGTGAAATTGCTTTAAAAGGGCCTAAAGTAGCCAAAGGATATTGGAAAAATGAAGAAGCGACTAAAAAAGCATTCAGAGGCGGATGGTTTAACACTGGAGATATAGGATATTTGGATGAAGATGGCTATCTTTATGTAGTTGACCGAAAGAAAGATATGATTATCAGTGGTGGAGAAAATATAGCTTCTTTAGAGATAGAAAGAGTTCTTTATCAACATACTGATGTTTTAGAAGCTGCCGTTGTTGCAATCCCTCATGAGAAGTGGGGGAGGTTCCGAAAGCTTATATCGTAACAAAGAGTCATGCCAAACTAACTGCAGATGAAATAAAATCGTTTTGTAAAGGGAAGTTGGCTAATTATAAAATCCCTAAAGAATTTGATTTTATAAATGAATTGCCAAGAAACCCATCAGGGAAAGTATTGAAACGAATTTTAAGAGAAAACAACAGGATGGTTGAGGAGGGTAATAAATGAATTTTTCAATTACTGAGGAACAACGGATGTTAAAAGAAGGGGTAAGAAAACTAGTTCAAGATTTTGGTTTAGAGTATTGGAGAGAGAAAGATGACAAACATGAATTTGTTCATGAGCTTTGGAATGCCTTAGGTGAAAACGGTTACATCGGAGTTATGATTCCAGAAAAATACGGTGGGGTAGGATTAGGATTAGTAGAAATGGCCATGGTCATCGAAGAGTTAGCCAAAGGAGGGGCGGGGTCCACCGTAGCACAGTTGTTTATGTTAACTCCTGTCTTCGGTGGCGTGACAATAGAATTACACGGGAATGAGGAGCAAAAACAAGAATATTTACCCAAAATTGCCTCGGGCGAACTAAATTTTTGTATGGCGCTTACCGAGCCTAACGCAGGGAGCAATTCTCTTGAGATTAGCACATTCGCTGAAAAGAAAGACGAACATTACATTATAAATGGTCAGAAAATTTGGATTTCTGGTGTTGATGTAGCACAAAAAATGTTGTTAGTAGCTCGAACAACTAAAAAGGAAGATGTTAAAAGAAAAACAGATGGGATAACACTGTTCTTAGTTGATTGTGATGACCCAGCTATAACAGCTCAACCCATTGAAAAGGTAGGAACGCATTGTGTACGCTCTGATACTGTCTTTATTGAAAATTTAAAAGTCCATAAAGATAATATTATCGGAGAAGAAGGGAGAGGTTGGAATTATCTATTAGATACATTAAATGCAGAAAGAATTGTTACAACCGCTGGATTAATTGGAACCGGTCAATTGGCTACTAAACTTGCAGTCAATTATGCAAATGAAAGAGTGGTATTTAACAATAGACCTATTGGTGTTTATCAGGGTATACAGTTTCCACTTGCAAAATATAGTGCGGAATTACAGGTAGCACAACTAATGAATTATAAAGCTGCTTGGTTATACGATCAGTTACTTCCCAATGGGTCTGAGGCTAATACTGCAAAATTAATTGCAGGTGATGCTGCTTTTCAGGTTTGTGACCGTGCAATGCAAGTTATGGGTGGTTATGGATATGCAAAAGAGTATCATATTGAGCGTTTATGGCGTGATGTTCGACTATTTAAGATCGCTCCAGTTTCCGAAGAGATGATTTTAAACTTTATTGCTCAACATAATTTAGGGCTTCCTAGATCTTATTAAAATAAAAAAGTTTAAGGGGGAAAGTGAGATGAAAAAGAATTTCACGATCATAAAACTATTGACAACGGTAATGTCTTTCGTTTTAATTATGAGTCTTTTTGCGTGTAATTCTCCATCAGATTCGTCAGGTTCTGGTACGGATTCTAATGGACAATCAGATACCATTAAAATTGGGATGACGTCTGCATTAACTGGATCTTATAGTGAATTTGGAGAAGGGAATCGGCGTGCAGTCGAAATAGCGGTTGAAAAGTGGAACGCTGAGGGTGGTATCAACGGTAAGGAAATTGAGTTGGTTGTGTATGATGATCAGCTTGTACCCGACCAAGCAGCGGTAAATATGCAAAGAATACTTGATGATGATGAAATTGTTGCAGTCATCGGACCTGCTGGAAGTGGTCCGGCATTAGCGACAGTACCTATGACAGAGGCGAAAGGAATTGTACACATTAATCCAGTAGCCCAGACAATCGATGTTACTTATCCTCACGGAACAGATCAATCTCCTCGTGAAAATGTATTTTCATTTGCACTTCAAAATAATGTAGAAGCAGAAGCAATTGCTAATTTTGTAGGTGAAAGATGGGATAAAATTGGGATTGTTCATGAAAGTACAGCATATGGGGTTAGTGGGAGTGAATTAATAGAAGAAGTGTTACAGGAAAAGTTTAATAAAGAGCCGGTAGGAGTTGAACAGTATAATCAACAAGCGGCTGATATGACAGCACAATTATCTCGTATTAATAGAGAAGGTGCAGAAGTTGTTGTAACTATTGGACTAGGAGCCGATTTAGCTAATGTTAGAAGAGGAATGAGTAGATTAAATATGGATATCCCTCTTATTTCTTCAAATGGAGCATTATCACAACCTTATCAAGATGGAGCTGGGGACCTTATCGTTGGAACAATCGGTTCGATGATCGGTGCATTAGGTAATGATCCACTTGAGCCAGAAGCCGCTGAATTTGCGGAAATGTATCTTGAAAAGCACGGTAAGGATCAATATTGGGGAAATGGTGAAACGCCACAATTATTTATGTCACTCAATGTTATCAATGCCTATGATGGTGCAAATGTATTATTTGAAGCGATCAAGCAAGCAGATAGTACAGAAACAGATGAAATCATTGCAGCTCTACACAATATTAAGGATTTTAAAGGTGTAAATGCAACGTACTCTTTCGATAAGAGCAAACATCATGCAATAGAAACAGAGCATATTGGTATGTTCCATTACGTGGATGATGGGGATGAAATCAAATTAGTTCCGTATGTAGATTAAGGTATGACGGGGAAGGGATAACTTCCCCGAATCCCTTTTAGATTATTTTATGGAGGTGGCTTATGCAGTTTTTACTTGAATTGTTATTTATGGGTGTTTGTGTTGGGGCTGCCTATTCATTAATTGCTCATGGGTTTAATTTAACATTTTGGACGATGAAAGTTGTAAATTTTGCACATGGACCTTTTATAATGTTTTGTTCAATGCTCATTTTAACCTTTGCGTTACATGGAATGCCTTTGCTTTTCGCTGTTTTTCTTGGGCTGGTAATTATTTCTTTGTTAGGGGTTGTTTTAGAAAGAGTTTCTGTTAGTCCATTAGTCAAAAATCCGACTAGTATGGGCTGGGTAGTATCTACTTTAGGGATGGGGATCTTCTTACAAGCTCTTGCAACAAAAGTATGGGGAGCTCAAGCGATATCGTTCCCAGATATCATCTTTACGAGCACTGATTATATATCCGTATTTGGCGTTCAACTTTCAGCACAGTACTTGTTAGTTCTAGTTGTTTCGATAGGGATAATGATCTTATTGGAAGTGATTATGAATAGAACTATTTGGGGAAAAGCAATGAAAGGAGTAGCACATGATGCCAAGCTTGCCAGATTGCTAGGTATTAATTCAAAGCTTGTTGTTTCTCTTTCATTTTTATTAAGTGCATTGTTAGCTGGGATTGCCGGTACGTTAATTGCTCCTATATATGGTGCGATCAATCCTGCATTCGGTATGAATTTAATGGTACTAGGATTTGTAGCCGTAGTATTAGGAGGAATTGGAAATTCAAAAGGGGCTTTAATAGGTGGCCTATCATTGGGAGTAATTGAAAAATTAGTAGGTGGTTATATTTCGACTGCTGCAGAACATGGAGTAGCATTTGCCATTCTCATATTAATTTTAGCAATAAAGCCTGAAGGAATTTTCGGTAAAAAGGTGGTGGAGAAAGTATGAAGCATGTAATGCGAATTTTAGACAATCCAATATCAAAGATTGTCATACTTTTGTTATTAGTCATAGCACCTTTATTCGTATCGCAAAATTTACTTCAATTATTAATTTTCTGGGGAATCTTTATCATTCTTGCACAAAGTATCAATATTCTCACGGGATTCGCCGGACAATTATCCTTAGGTCATGCTGCTTTTTATGCAATAGGAGCATATACCTCTGCTATTCTTATGATGAAATTCGGACTTCCTTTGTTCATTACAATCATCATTTCAATGGTATTAAGTGCGATCGTCGGTTTTATCCTATCATTTCCAGCTGGAAGAGTGAAAGAATTTTATTTGGCGATGATGACTTTAGGGTTTGGTTTTTTAGTTCATGAGATTATTCGTGAATGGGCTTCTGTTACAGGTGGGGTAATGGGCATTAGTGGGATAAACTCACCAAAATTCGGAACGCTGACGATCTTTGGTATTTCAGTGAATTTAGTAGCGTACTATTGGTTTGTTTTAGCGATCACATTAGTAATCGTTTGGCTGTTAAGGAATTTTGTCCAATCTTATTTCGGACGTTCATTTTTGGCTGTGCATCAGAGTGAATTGGCTGCTTCGAGTATAGGAATTTCACCTAGATTCGTAAAACAGTTAGCCTACACAGTAAGTGCTGCAATGGCAGGTCTAGCTGGGGCATTATATGCTCATTTAATGGGATATATCGGGCCGGAGTCTTTTGAAATGATGAAATCAATTGAGATATTAGTCATGGGGATATTGGGTGGATTCGGAACGATTATTGGTCCGATACTTGGTGCCGCATTCTTAACTTTTATTCCTAGCCAACTACAACTTTTTGCAGAGTATCAACTTATGATTTACGGTCTACTTTTAGTATTTTCATTTCTAATTATCCCAAAAGGGTTTGCTGGATTATTAGGACTGAGAACAGATATGGAAAAAGGAAAGACGATTCAAAAATTAACAAAGATCAAGAGCAAAGCCGATCAATCGATTCAGGGAGAGTCACCTGACCAAGAACAAAGATTATTTAATATACTTAATAAAAAATTGGTCGTTGATAACTTAGTAAAAGATTTTCAGGGATTAAGAGCGTTAGATCAAACTTCGTTAGGGCTTCAACCGGGAACTATATTAGGATTAATAGGGCCTAATGGTTCTGGAAAAAGTACACTTGTTAATTTAATTAGTGGTGTTTACCCAGTGACAGAAGGGAAGATATCTTTTGGAGGGAAGGAAATTACAAATTTACCATCCCATTTGATTGCTAGGGAAGGGATTATAAGAACGTTTCAAGACCCAAATAATGTACCAAATATGACCGTGAAAGAAAACTTGCTACTAGGAAGTCAATTACTTTTTAAATCTAACATTGTCTCTTGCTCAATTAATAGTAAAAGTTCATTACTTGAGGAAAAACAAATGATTGAAAAGGTTTATAAAGTAATGGAACTTTGTAATTTAAAAGAATACGCTGATGAACAGGTTGAGAACCTGCCTTATGGGATTCAACGGATGGTTGAAGTTGCTCGAGCTATTTTAGCAGAACCTCAGTTATTAATGTTAGATGAACCGGCAGCGGGGTTATCTGAGGAAGAAATGGATGAATTAGTGCGAATGATTCGATATGTAAAGGAAAAAGGCATTTCGGTTATACTCATCGATCATCATATAGATTTTCTCGTCAAGCTTGTCGATACGGTAGTAGTTTTAGATTCAGGAAAAGTGATCTATTCAGGAGATGTTGAGGGGATGCAGAGTAACAAACAAGTAATTGAAGCTTACTTGGGGGTGGAAAATAATGCTTAATGTTAAAAATCTCGCCGTTAATTATGGGCCGATTAAAGCACTTAAGGGTGTTTCTATAACAGCTAAAGAAAATGAAATTACTGCCATTATTGGTGCAAATGGCGCTGGAAAATCAACGTTGTTAAATTCTATTTCAGGTCTTATCACAAAAGCAAGTGGAGACATTATATATCGAGGAAAATCGCTAAATGATATTCCTGTAGAAGAAAGGATGAAAATGGGCATAGCCCATGTATTAGAAGGACGTCATTTATTTAAAGATCAAACAGTTCATGACAACTTATTACTAGGAGCGTATTTTCGGAATAAAAAAAGTGAACGAAAAGATTCTATGAAAAGAATCAAAGAAGTGTATGAGAAATTTCCTGTTTTATATGAAAAGAAAAATCAGATTTCAGGTACGTTAAGTGGAGGACAACAGCAAATGTTAATTATTGCTGTTGCGTTACTTTCAAAACCTAAATTATTGCTTTTAGATGAACCATCCTTAGGGTTAGCTCCTATAATTGTTGATGAAGTGTATAAACTACTTCACGATCTCCAAAAAAGCGGCGTAACCATTATTATGTCGGAACAAATGGCGGGGCTTGCATTAAGAATAGCAGATGCGGGCTTTGTTATTGAAGGTGGGAAAATTGTTGACCAAGGTGATAACGAGTATTTAAAGAATTTGTTATCAAATGGGTTATCGTCTGTTTATTTAGGGAAATCAAAGGCTGATAAGGAGGAGTTGGTTACGAATGAGTACTAATAATAGTTTGTCAGGAGAATACAGATTTTTACCTGTGGAGCAGGTATACTTTGGAATTGGCATTATTGACAAACTAACAGATGAATTAAATCGCTTAGGTGCAAAGAAGGCAATTCTAATAACAAGTAACTCTCTTATTAATTCAAAGATTGTTAGTAACATTAAAGAGCAGTTAGGTGAGCGATTAACTTCGATTCATTGTGGAACATCTCAACATGTACCAAGTCAAACAGTCTTTGATATTGCTTCAAAAGTTAAGCAGGAAGAAGCAGATGTATTAATTAGTTTAGGTGGAGGAACGGTTATAGATTCTGTGAAATCAATTGCTTTAATATTAGCTGACGGTTTAAAAGGAGCAACAGAATTAAAAGATTATTCAGTGACATTTGAGTATCCAGATAAAGTGACAATTCCATCTATCAAAGGAGAAACCCTTCGACATATTGCTATTCCTACAACGCTTTCGTCTGCGGAATTTTCAAATATTGCAGGCATAACTGATGAGAATAGAAAAGTAAAAGAATTATATATAGATGACAAATTAACTCCCGTTAGTGTGTTTTTAGATCCCCAATTAACACTAGACACCCCAAAGTGGTTATGGAGTTCATCCGGAATTCGAGCCCTTGATCACGCAATAGAAACAATTTATTCTAAGAAATCACAACCAATTACGACTACGTTAGCATTAGAATCGATTAAGTGCTTATCTGAAAACCTGAGATTATGTTATGAAAACCCTTTAAATTTAGAAGCAAGGTTGAAATGTCAAATGGCTTCTTGGCAATCATTTTTTGGTGTAACAAATGTTATGATGGGTCTGAGTCATGGAATAGGGCATCAAATAGGAGCGCATGGAAATGTGCCACATGGCATAACTTCATGTATCATGCTACCACACGTCATGGAAGATGCTTTGGAAGTTACAGTGATACCGCAATCTCTAATATCTAAAGCTTTAGGTGCTGAAATAACTAACAAAACTACTGAAGAAGTAGCTAGTATTGCTCCAATATTAGTTAATAACTTAATTAAAGAGCTTAATTTACCAACAAGATTGAGTGAGGTAGGAATTAAGAAAGAGCAATTTGATTTAATTGCAAAAGATGCAATGGGAGATTTAGTAGTAGCAAGTAGTCCGAAACCTGTGAAAGGGAAAGAGGATATTTTAAAATTACTTCAAAAAGCATGGTAAATAATTAATTGAAAAGTTTACTACAAGGTGTGAAGATTAAATATCTCGCACCTTCTTTTTATATAGCAAAAAAATATAATTATTCAACAAATGTAAAGTCCAATTTGTCATACTTCCTTGCTTTATCTCGATAATTGATTAACATCTTGCCGAATGCTTGCTTATTATTAGAACATTTGTCATGTAGGAGGAATTTGTTCATAGTTTTAGCCAATATGTTACATAACGATAATAAATTTCAAGATATGGGGTGAGTATATGGATAATTCGTCACAAAAATATACGATAAAGGAAGTTTCTAAAAAGCTAAAAATTCCAGTAGGACAGTTGAGAGAATGGGAGGATGTGTTCTCAAGTGTTATTTATGTACAGAGGACAAAAACAGGAGCTAGGCTCTATACAGACCATGATTTGGAGGTATTAAAGAAAGTAAAATTATTAAAGGATAGCAATATAAGCAAAGAAGATGTTCATTTTATACTAGCAAATCATAATGAGGTTGAGGATCTACAAGAAGAGACTGAAGAGGTCCAAGTGAAAGAAGAGTTTATTGATATGTTACGTTCTCTTCAGAATGAGACAACAGAGACGATTGAACAATTAACTACTTCTTTTGAACGTTTTAAGGAGGAGCTAGTTAAAGATCTTAAAGATCAATTAAAATCGGAAATGAATGAAGGACAAAGCAAAACAAAATCTCTTATTCAATCTTACTCACATATGATTGTTGATACGCAGGAAAGTACAAAAGAAGAAATTGAGCGATTGAGACAGGATATTTATAAAGAAGAAGAGGAAAAGCTATTCATTCAGCAGAAACTTGAAGAAAGAGAAGAACAGTTTCAAGAATTTGTTTATGCCTATAGAGAAACAGCGGCAGCGAAAGAAAAACAAAGGTTTCCTAATTGGTTAAAGATCTTTAAGACAAAAAAAGAAAGCTCCGTTGATTTAACATAAATAAACTAGTTGAATGATTATAGACTAAAAGGGTTGGCGCTTTTAGAGTAGCGGCAGCCTTTTTATATGTTAATTAATGAACAGAAATTGGTGCTAAAGTATTTTCTTTTATTAACTTATAAAAAAGGGTTGTTTGTCTGTACAATCGATGGTAATATACTATTTAATTTAATGTATAACACATTAACTTTTTAATCCTTAATTAGTATGACATAATTGTTATTTTATAGTATTATAGTGTAGTACAATTTGTTTGTACTTTCTTTATCAACTACAAGGGTGTGAGAATTTCAAAATAAGAATTGCTTGCTTGATACATAGGGTAAGAGCTTGTAACAATCTAGTTGAAAAGGGGATTCGTTGTGGATAGAAAGGAAATGGTCTATGTCGTTTCTGATTCAGTTGGTGAAACCGCTGAATTAATGGTGAAAGCTGTTGCCTCACAATTTAATGGAGGGAATGTGGAGATTCAGCATATTTCCTATGTTGAGGACATCCAAGATCTTCAGAATGTCATCGCTGCTGCAAAATATAGTAATTCGATCATTGCCTACACAATTGTGATCCCTACTTTAAAGAATTTCTTAGACGAACGTGCAAAGGAAGAGGGAATTCTGGCAGTTGATTTGATGCACCCACTAATTGATGCCTTTACGCAGAAATTTAACAAAGATCCGAAATGGCAGCCGCGTCTTATGAGGAAATTAGATGATAACTATTTCAGAAGGGTTGAAGCGATTGAGTTTGCTGTTAAGTATGATGATGGGCAGGATATACGAGGGATATCAAAGGCAGATATTGTGTTAATCGGTGTTTCAAGAACATCAAAGACACCGCTTTCAATGTATTTGGCTCATAAGCGATTCAAAGTTGCCAATGTTCCGTTAGTACCTGAAGTACCACCTCCTGATGAAGTGTTTCATTTACCAAAAAATAAGTGTGTCGGATTAGTTATTACACCAGATAAATTAAATGAAATTCGTAAAGAACGCTTAAAAAGTTTGGGATTAATGCCAATGGCTAATTATGCAGACTTTAATCGTATATTAGAAGAGTTAGATTATGCCGAAAGAATTATGAAACGTATAGGATGTCCTATTATTGATGTTTCCAATAAGGCTGTTGAAGAAACAGCGGATTTAATATTAGCAATGTTAAAAAAGAGAGGGGCAGGAGTGCATGAGTAAATTCGTATACATGTTTGATGAGGGAAATGGTCAAAAAAGAGAGTTATTAGGTGGAAAAGGTGCGAATCTTGCAGAAATGACGCGCATAGGTTTACCAGTCCCTTATGGATTTACAATTTCAACAGAAGCTTGTAACGCGTATTATGATGCGGGAAAGGCACTAACATCTGAGGTAGAGTTGCAAATTTTGAAGGCTCTTTCACAACTTGAAGAGAAAACAGGAAAGAAGCTCGGTGATGCTTCTAATCCACTACTCGTGTCTGTTCGTTCAGGAGCCGTTCACTCAATGCCAGGAATGATGGATACAGTTCTAAACTTGGGAATGAATGATCAAACAGTGGAAGGGTTGGCTAAGCTTACAAACAATCCACGTTTTGCTTATGATTCTTACCGCAGATTTATTCAAATGTTTAGTGATGTTGTATTAAAAGTAGATGCTTTTTACTTTGAACAGTTGTTGGAAGAAGTCAGGGAAGAAAAAGGATATGCATCTGATCCTGAAATGTTAGCAGAAGATTGGAAGGACATTATAGAAGGATATAAAGAAATTGTGAAAAAGCATGCGAAGAGAGGTTTTCCTGAAGATCCTTATGAACAAATGTTTTTATCAATTAGTGCTGTGTTTGATTCATGGAATAATCAACGAGCGATCGTCTATCGCAGACTTCAAAAAATACCAGGACACTTAGGTACAGCTGTAAACATTCAAAGTATGGTATTTGGAAATATGGGTAGCGATTCAGGTACCGGTGTAGCTTTCACTCGAAACCCTTCTACAGGTGAAGCGAAGCTATACGGAGAGTACTTAATTAATGCCCAAGGGGAAGATGTGGTTGCGGGCATTCGTACCCCCAACCGATTGTTACATTAGCGAATGAAATGCCTGAAGTATATCAGCAATTTGTAGATACTTGTAATCTATTAGAAAAGCATTATAAAGATATGCAGGATATTGAATTTACAGTTGAACGTGGAGAACTGTTCATATTACAAACTCGAACAGGAAAAAGAACTGCTCAAGCAGCGATTAGAATAGCGGTTGAATTAGTGCAAGAGAAAATCATTAGTAAGAACGAAGCGCTTCTACGAGTTGACCCAGAACAGTTGAATCAACTTCTGCATCGCCGAATTGACGACTCAGTTGAAAAAACACCGTTAGCAAAAGGGTTGCCTGCTTCACCTGGAGCTGCTACTGGAATAGTTGTATTTAGTGCTGATGATGCAGAGCGACTTGCAAAAGATGAAGAGCGAGTTATTTTAGTTCGTCCTGAAACAACACCTGATGATATTCATGGAATTGTTGCTGCTCAGGCTACTATTACAAGTCGTGGCGGAATGACGAGTCACGCTGCAGTTGTAGCAAGAGGAATGGGAAAAGCTTGTATTTGTGGTTGTGAAGCATTAAATATTGATTTAAAAGGAAAGCAGTTTAAAGTGGGAGAGGTCATTGTTCGTGAAGGTGATGTAGTGACCATTGATGGCTCCACTGGTGAGATTATTTTAGGTGAGATTCCAATGATTGAACCAGAATTATCTGATGAATTTCAGCTGCTTTTAACATGGGCGGATGAAGAGCGTAAGTTAGGTGTTCGTGCTAATGCAGATAATCCTGAAGATGCAAAGAAAGCATTTAATTTTGGTGCGGGTGGAATTGGGTTATGCCGTACAGAGCATATGTTTATGGATGCAAACCGAATTCCAGTCGTCCAAGATATGATTCTAGCTGAGTCGTCTAGAGAGCGAGAGGAAGCGCTCTCCAAACTATTGCCAATGCAGCAAGAAGATTTTGAAGGGATCTTTGAGGCAATGGATGGCTTACCTGTTACCGTTCGTTTATTGGACCCTCCTCTTCATGAATTCTTACCTGATAAAGAAGAATTGCTGATCGAAGTGACCAAGTTACAATTGACAGCCCCTGATTCGGAAGAATTAAAGGAGAAGGAATTGCTATTACGTAAAGTTCGTCATTTAGATGAATTTAATCCGATGCTTGGACATCGTGGTTGCCGATTGGGGATGACGCATCCTGAGATTTATGTCATGCAAGCAAAAGCGATTTTTTATGCGATTGCGACAATGAAACAAAAAGGAATTGATGTAAAGCCTGAAATCATGATTCCGCTAGTTGGTCATGTAAATGAGTTGAAAGAGATGCGCGAGCTTGTCATAAAGGCTGAACAGTTGGTGAAGCACGAAACGGGAGTGGAGTTTGACTATTTAATTGGAACAATGATTGAAGTTCCTCGTGCAGCATTAACAGCTGATCAAATTGCCGAAGAAGCTGATTTCTTCTCGTTTGGAACAAATGATTTAACACAAACAACTTTTGGGTATAGCCGTGACGATGCAGAAGGAAAATTCCTTCAAATGTATATCGAAAATAAGCTTTTACCAGAAAATCCATTTGCTTCGTTAGATCAAGAAGGAGTTGGAAGATTAGTAGAAACAGGCGTGAAGCTTGGCAGAACAATTAAGCCAGGATTAAAAACAGGAATTTGTGGTGAGCATGGTGGAGAAAAGCAATCGATTCAATTTTGTCATGAAATTGGGTTGGATTATGTAAGTTGCTCTCCTTACCGCGTCCCACTAGCACGACTTGCTGCCGCGCAAGCTAGTATCAAAAATGATTTAACTCAATCTGTAAGCGCACTCCAAGTTCAAAAGTAATATGCGATGCACCTGACTTTTTACCTAAATAGTCGGGTGCATTTGTTTCGTTTTGAACGAAATATTCAGTAATCTGTAAATTTTTAACTTTAATAAAAGTCTTGATTTAAAAAGCGCTTACACGTATAATGACATTAGCAAGACAGTTGGTTTGTTTGATAAACAAATAAAAGAAACGAATTAACTGTAAACGTTATCTTACTTAATATAAGGGGAAAAAAGAATGAAAAAGGTCGTATCATTATTCTCAACGGCGTTTTTAGCAGTAAGTATTTTAGCTGCATGTGGAGGATCAAACGACGCTTCAACAGAAAGCGCTGACAATTCTGGAGACAACAAGGAAACTGTTACACTTACACTAGCTGAGAACCAGCCTGAAGATTACCCTACAACAGTTGGTGCAAAAGAATTCGCTAGACTAGTCGAAGAAAAAACAGATGGTCGCTACAAAATCGAGGTATATGCGGGTGGACAACTAGGTGATGAAAGAAGCGTTATTGAACAATTACAATTAGGTACGATTGATCTAACTCGTGTAAATGGAATTCCTTTAAGTGAGTTTTCAAGTGATATTGGTGTGCTAGCAATGCCTTATTTATTTGAAAATGAAGAGGAAAAATGGGAAGTTTTAAATGGTGAAATTGGTCAAGACCTTTTAGAAACTTTTGACGGGTCAAGTCTTGTTGGTCTTGCATTCTATGATTCTGGTGAAAGAAGTTTCTACAATACGCAACGTCCTGTAACAACACCTGAAGATTTAGAAGGTTTGCAAATCCGTGTTCAACAATCAGATCTTGCAATTGATATCATTAACTCACTAGGTGGTTCTGCAACTCCAATGGAGTATGGTGAAGTTTACTCAGCTCTACAAACAGGCGTTATTGATGGCGCAGAAAATAATTTCCCTAGTTACTTTACTTCTAACCACTATGAAGTAGCTCAGTACTTTACTGTTAATGGTTATCAAGGAGTTCCTGAAGTGTTATTAAGTTCTGAGAAGCTTTGGAATAGCTTAAGTGCAGAAGATCAAGAAGCATTTCGTGAGGCAGCCCTTGAATCTGTAGATATACAACGTCAAGCATGGGCAGAGCTAGTTGAAGAAGCTAGAGATGTTGTTTTAGAAAACGGTAGTGAACTTGTTGAAGTTGAAGATGTAACAGCTTGGAGAGAAGCAGTACAACCAGTATATGACAAATATGGTGAACAATTTGGAGAGTGGCTTGATCGTATCAATGCGAACTAAATTTTGATAACGGGAGAAAGTGGGGATCTTTTCTTTCCCGCTTTCTTACTCTTTATAGGAGGACGTTTTTATGAAAACGTTAAAGATGGTTAGAGACGGTCTCACTCGTCTACAATTAGGATTTTCGCTAATCTTATTAACTTTAATGACTTTATCCATTATTTATCAAGTCTTTTCAAGACAAGTACTTGGAACGGCACCTGCTTGGACAGAGCAGTTATCAAAATTATTATTTGTATGGGTAAGCTTTATGGGGATCGCATATGGATTTAAAGCAAAACTTCACATCGGTGTAGGTCTTTTCGTAGGAATGCTCCCTGAGAAATTACAAGATGTATTCGATTATATTGCAAAGGGATTAATAATCCTGTTTGGCGTAGTTCTCGTTTATTATGGGATGGAGTTTACAATTTTAATGAATAATTCAACAATTCCAGGTCTTGGAATTACTTCTAGTGTGTTGTATGCAGCTATACCAGTAACTGGCTTCTTCGTTTTACTTTACGGCGTTGAACTATTGTTCAAAAAAGGACTACATGAAAAATACGATGATGTCAGTGAGGAGTGATGAAATATGGGAATCTTTTTATTAATTGGTAGTTTTGTCATCTTTCTAATCGCTAGAGTCCCAATTGCCCTTTCCCTTATCTTATCTTCCTTCATTACAGGAATGTATTTAGATATTAACTTAGGCGCACTTGTGCAGCGTATGGTCGGTGGGTTAAATTCCTTTTCTTTATTAGCGATTCCGTTCTTTGTTTTAGCAGGAGAAATCATGAATGAAGGTGGGATTTCAAGACGATTAATTAATCTTTCTAATGTTATTATTGGAAAGATTAGAGGTGGACTCGCAATGGTTAACGTCTTAGCTAGTACATTTTTCGGAGGTATTTCAGGATCTGCCGTTGCAGATACATCATCTGTTGGGTCGGTATTAATTCCGATGATGAAGAAAAGTGGATATAAAACGGATTATTCTGTAAGTGTAACGATTTCCAGTGCTGCACAAGGTGTAATGATTCCACCGAGCCATAATATGATTATTTATTCGACCGCTGCTGGTGGTGTGTCCGTTGGTGCTTTATTTATGGGTGGCTTGCTTCCAGGCATTTTACTTGGGTTGGTGTTACTGGTTACCACCTATATTATTGCAGTTAAAAAGAATCACCCTAAAGGTGAACCAGTAAAAAAAGAAGAAATACCTAAAATTGTTCGTGAAGGTTTATTAGGATTATTTACAGCTGTTATTATTATCGGTGGTATCGTTAGTGGAATTTTCACAGCAACAGAATCAGCAGCTATTGGTGCTTTATATGCATTCATTATTACGTTTTTTGTTTATCGTGATATCCCGTTTTCAAGATTCGGTGTTATCTTGCACAGAACATTTAAGACGTTATCAATGGTGTTGTTCTTAATTGCAGCATCTTCTGCATTCGGTTGGTTATTAGCATTATTAAAAGTCCCAACAATGGTCTCTGAAACAATGTTATCAATTTCACCGAATGATATAATTACTCTATTAATGATTATTGTTATTCTATTAATACTTGGAATGGTTATGGACATGGCTCCACTCATTCTTATAGCAACGCCAATTCTTTTACCTGTAGCAACAAGTATTGGTATGGATCCTGTACATTTTGGAGTTGTATTAATGCTTTGTTTAGCAGTTGGGTTAATTACTCCGCCGGTTGGTACGGTTCTCTTTGTCGGTTCAGCTATTGGTAGAATTTCAATAGAAAAAGTAACAAAGGCTATGATGCCTTTTTACGGGGCAATTATTATCGTATTACTACTAATTGCCTTCTTCCCAAGTCTCGTATTATTCTTACCAGACCTTTTACTTGAATGATGATAGAAGAGAAGGCTGTCTCTTATTGTGACAGCCTTCTCTTTTTTTATATAGTTAATATATTTTTTGGAGTATAGTTGGCCGGGAGAGAAGAAAGAAATGGCCTACTCTCAACAATTATTTGTTTATTTCGTAATTCTTTATATATTTGCTGTAGGTGGTGCACGTAAGGTGTGTAAATATATGCTAGTACATCGTCGCTGAAAGAGAGTTCTTCAAGCTTCCAAAGCTCAAATTTATTTGAATTAATCATAAGCATGCTCCCAAAATGATAACAAATAAGAGGAGACTCATCGATAAAGAGCGTAGTTGAGCGTTTGCTTACTTGATGAACGCCTTTCATAACAAGGTTCCAAGGAGCGGTATCGATCCCTAAATGACCAATCGTCTTAATATTTGAGAAAAGGTGAGGGATTTGATTTAAATATTTTTGGTCTCCCCAGCGAAGTGGATCAAACTCGGAGTCGTAACACCAATCAAAACATTGTTCCTTCCACCAATTGAGTATTTTTCTACTATTTGGTTCTTGTTTGAAGCCAATTAATCCAGCTTGATAAATGCCATGAATACGTTCTATCTCTGGTGTGCTTCTTTGTTTGCTTAAAAATATGGAGGAGGTTGACCATTGGTCAAATAACGTTTTGGCACTACTAAAGAAATACATATCGGCGTCACAGTAGACGAGGTGATCGATTTCATTATATTGGTCTAATACATAAGAACATACGAGTGGTTTCATTGTCCAGCAAGTCTCAGTTAACGTACGATCGTTTTTTACTTCTTTTAATCTTGTTGTTTCAATTTGAGAAGATGGAATAAGAGTAACATGCTTCAAATCTAACTTTTTTAATGTTTTGATTGTTGCATCATCCATACAGCAGATCCAAAGGTGAAACGCATCTCCATGTTTTAGGAGTGATTGATAGAGAGCTAATCCTTTTATCAAGTATTCCTTGCTAATAATAGTAGTAAAACAATAAAAGTCGTCTGTTTCATCCATTTTTCGCCGTAAGGCAGTGTATTTGTAAAAGGTTTTAACTTTTGCCTTATCTTTGTTGCTATAAAAGCGTTGAATGCTAACTCCGGAGTATTTTAGCTTTTTGATTAGGTTGCGAATTTTAACGATATAAGCTTCATAAATGTTCTTCTTGATCGCTCGTTTTATCTTCAAATGATTTAAGGACCAAAGTTCATATTCATTTTCATTTAAGATGGAAAAGCATGCGAAGTGATAGACGATTAGTCTATCATTCTCAACATAAACCTCTCCGTTACTCTTCTCAATTTTAAAATCGTTATTATAAACACAATTCCAAGGTGCTGCATTTATTCCTAAATGAGAAGAAACTTTTACATTAGAAAATAAATTAGGAATTTGATCTAAATACTTTTGGTCTCCAAATCGACTTTCATCTGCTTCCGCAGAGCACCACTCTTCACAGCGCTTACGCCACCATTTGACGCTTTGTAAGCCATTACGGTCATTACGAAAACCGATCAGGCCAGCTTGATATTTCCCGTATTTCTTCTCGACCCAATCTAAATCTCGTTGAGGAGTTAAATAGACTGAGGCAGAACCCCATTCATCAAAAATTTCCTTCGGATCTGAAAAAAAGAATAAATCTCCGTCACAATAGAGAATGGAATCAAGATTATACGTTGTAAGAAGGTGTTGAATTAATGGTGCTTTAATTGTCCAACAATATTCATTCATTTTTCGCTGCTCGCGAAGCTGTTTGAGTCTAGTATTTTCAATTTGTTCAACGAAGAAGAGGACCATTTGTTTCATATTTAATTTTTTTAAAAGTTTAAATGTATGGATATCCATACAACAAACCCAAAGTTTAAAACTGTTCGAGTTCTCGTACAAAGACTCATAGAGAGCTAATACTCGAAGAACATAGTCTTTACTTGCAGTTACACAAAAGTGATAATGATTTTTATTATTTTCAATATTTCCAACCACTTTTGTTTTTCTAGTAAATGGAAGAAATTGTTCCAACAATAGTTATCTACCTCTTTTCTTATTTTCATCAAAATAGTTTATTTTTGATAATGTATGAGTTCTCTTACAGATTGCTCTAGTTCAATAGTCTGTTTCTTAAAAGATAGTAAATAAGTACTGCTGTTTAATAGACTTTCATACAAGCCAAATATATCTTTCTTCCATATGATTAAGAAGATTTAAAAAAGGGGTATAAAATGAAAGTTGTCATATTAGCAGGAGGTTATGGAACTAGATTAAGTGAAGAAACAAAGGTAAAGCCGAAACCAATGGTGGAAATAGGAGGAATGCCAATTTTATGGCATATCATGAAAATCTATTCAAGCTATGGGTATAGGGATTTTGTAATATGCCTTGGATATAAAGGGCATGCAATAAAAGAATTTTTCACTCAATATATGCTGAAAACAGCAGATGTTACCATTAACCTATCAGATAATCAAATGATTATTCATAACAAGAAGGTTGAGCCGTGGAAAGTCACATTAGTTGAAACGGGGGTTGAATCAATGACAGGTGGAAGAGTGGCAAGAATTAAGCCCTATTTAGATAATGAAACATTCATGCTGACATACGGTGATGGTCTATCGGATGTCAATGTGAATAAATTAGTTGCATTCCATAAAAGTCATGGAAAAACGGCTACTTTAACAGCTGTTCAACCGGATGGGAGATTTGGTTCCTTGGAGATCGATCCTATAAATAAAATAAGAAAGTTCGAAGAGAAGCCACAAGGAGACGGGAATTGGATTAACGGTGGTTTCTTTGTGTTAGAACCAGAGGTGTTCCGTCATATTCCTAGTGACTCTACTGTATTTGAAACAGATGTACTACCATCATTAGCTGAACAAGATGAACTAATGGCCTTTAAACATCAAGGGTTCTGGAAGCCTATGGATACAATTCATGATCGTAATACGTTGGAGGAGCTTTGGACTAAAGGAAATCCACCGTGGAGGAAGTGGAAAAAAGATGGTCGATAAAGAGTTTTGGAAGGGGAAAAAAGTTTTTTTAACTGGTCATACGGGGTTTAAGGGGACTTGGCTTAGTTTATGGTTAACAAGTATGGGAGCTCATGTTACTGGTTATGCTCTAGCTCCTCCTACTTCTCCTAGTCTATTTGAACTTACGAATCTAGAAAATATAGTGGATTCATATATTGGGGATATCAATGATTACAAAGAGCTGCAACGTTTAGTAAGTTCTGTTGATCCTGATATTGTGTTTCATATGGCGGCTCAACCAATTGTAGGTGATTCGTATAAAGAGCCCGTAGCTACCTTTCAAACAAATGTAATCGGTACAGTTAATATACTTGAAGCTGTTTATCATGCCGTAACGGAAGGGAGTAAGGTGCGAGCGGTTGTGAATGTTACAACTGATAAATGCTATCAAAATAAAAACTGGTATTGGGGGTACCGCGAAAATGAGCCGCTCGGTGGTAACGATCCTTACTCAGCTAGTAAAGCATGTTCCGAACTAGTGACAAATTCTTATCGGAAATCATTTTTTTCAGAAGGTTCTAAAGTAGCCATAGCATCTGCGAGAGCGGGGAATGTGATTGGAGGAGGCGATTGGTCCCCTGAGCGTTTAATCCCTCAATGTTTAAAATCTTTACTGAATGAAGAGCCAATTATCCTTCGCAAGCCAAATGCTGTTCGTCCTTGGCAACATGTTCTAGAGCCGTTATCAGGCTATTTGCTTCTAGCAGAAAAATTGCACACTGAAGGTCAAACTTATGCGCAAGCTTGGAATTTTGGTCCGGATTACAATGATTGTAAGGAAGTAGGAGTCGTAGTGAATCGATTAATTCAGTTGTGGGGAAAGAAAATTCCAGTGAAACATTTGACAGAAAACCTCTACGCTGAATCGGATCTTTTAATGCTAGATTGCTCAAAATCGAAATCGCTATTAAGTTGGAAGCCGATTTGGACGTTAGAACATTCGCTGTACCAAATTGTCAAGTGGACGAAAGTTTATCAACATCAAGGCGATGTAAGGGAAGTTACCTTAAAACAAATCTCTGAATATATGAAGGAAATACAAAAGAGGCAGAGTTTAGATGAGTAGTTTAAAAGGAGTTCGTATATTAGTTACTGGAGCAACAGGTTATATCGGATCACACGTTTCAAGAAAGCTCGTTCAAGAAGGGTGTGAAGTTCATATACTACTAAGACCAACATCTGGTAAGCATTTAATCTCAGATATTGAAGAAAACATTATTGAGCACTTGTATGATGGGAGTTACCAATCGATTGAACGAGCGGTACGTTTAAGTCGTCCAGAAATAGTGTTTCATTTAGCTTCATTTGCGTCTATTCGCTATGAGACAAAGGATGTTCCGAACATGCTAGAAAGCAATATTGTCATGAGTACCTTTCTGGTAGAAGCGATGACACAACACCAGGTGAAAAAATTGGTTAATACGAGTTCCTTTTCACAACATGTGAACCAGGAACTTTACCATCCTAATAGTCTTTATGCAGCGACTAAGCAAGCATTTGAAGATATACTCCTTTATTACACGAATGCTTCTTCTTTACAATCGATTACTCTAGTCTTATTCGATAATTATGGTCCTAACGATCCAAGGCCAAAGTTAATGAATTTGATTGATCGATCATTAAGAGAAGGAACGACATTGTTAATGACACCTGGTGAACAATATTTAGACTTACTCTATATTGATGATGTTGTTGATGCATATCTTGTAGCAGCAGAACAATTGTTCAGTTGTACTGGTAAAAGAAGAGAGAGATATGCGGTACGAAGTAAAAGTAGAATAAAATTACAACGGCTCGTACCTCTTTTTGCCGAGATTGCAGGCAAGCCTTTACGAGTGAAGTGGGGAGCATTAGAGTATCGACCTGGTGAGATTATGATCCCTTGGAATAAAGGTGAAGTACTACCACAATGGAGTCAAAAAATTCCGATAGAACAGGGCATTGCAAAGATGATATGTGAAAATGATGAAAACTTAAACAAAAAGGAAGTCAAGTGAATAATAAGGCGAAAGGAGAGTTCATGTGAAAACAGTTGTATTAATAAGTGGTCCTTCTGGCTCAGGCAAATCAACGATGAGAAGGATATTGAAACAAACGCTAGGCCATCGTTTTAATGATCGTATTGCAGGAGTCGAAGTTGATGATATATACCGTTTTATAGATCCGAGGTTTAATGCAAAGAATTACCTAGAGATTTGGCAAATGGCTAGAGAGAGCACTGGACATTTAGCGAGAGGGATGCTTTTAACTAAAATTGATGCAGTATTTATTTTTGGAAATACGTTATTTTCAGATGAATCAGTAGAGGATGTATTAAAAAATATAAAATTAGATGAAGAGGTGAAATTTTATCATGTTACACTTGCTCCAACTCGCGATACGGTAGCTAGTCGCTTGAAGAAGAGGCAGCATTCAGTTCCTGATTGGCTCGATGATCATTTAGCAGAACGGCAGCCATATATTACAACAAAGTGGACAAATGTTATTGATAATTCACAAATTACACCTGAAGAAACATTAAAAGCGATTTATAAAATTATTGAACACAACAAAGATATGAATCACTTCATGAGAATGAGCCAGCAACCTAATTGGTTTAAACGAGTTTTTAAAGGGAAATAAAAAAACAGCTACTGGTATTAGCTTTGGAAGATACCAGTAGCTGTTTTTTATTCTTCGTCTTCTAAAAAGGCTTCAATCTGATTCATTCTTTTGTCAAATTCTTCTGTGTCGATTTGCTCTTCTTGGTCATCTTCCCACTGTTTCATTTGCTTTGAAGTTTCCGTTATCTTTTCAATAGCTTGTGGAGCATGAGAGGCTTGTGTTCCAACTGGATGATCAATTTCTCGAAGACGAGAAAAAAGATCTTTATACTCCTCTTGTAGTCTTTCACGTTCTTGAAAGATTTGTTGCATTCTTAATTGGATTGCGGCTCTTTCATCAAACACAATTCTTCACTCCTATAATGACTATTATACGGTCTGAATTATACCATAATTTTGATAATTTATCGCCCGGTAGTCTGCTGATAACAAATAATTTATAATATGTTTTTTTAAACGTTAATAAAAAATACATAATAAATAAAAGCTATTGTTTTTTTTATAAATTTCAAATGATATAGCAACGTTAGGTCTAATTCTAATGAAAAAGCGTAAAAACCCTGATAAATTAACACTATTTCCAACGTAAAAACTAATTTAAAGGTATAAATAATTATAATTCCTAAATAAAATAAATTTTCTGTTAAATTATTGACACTTTATTTCGGTTGATTTATATTACGTTATATAAACGTTAGTAGTTAAAACATAATAAAAATTCGAGGGGTGTTATCAATGGAGAAACAAGAGTTATTAGAGAAGATTAAAAAGGGTTTTGTTCTAGAGGAAAAGGAGGATATGAATCAAGAGTATCTTGAAGCATTAAAACAAACGCTGATGATTGTTGCAGATACAGAGCTTTTAAGTGTTCCTCCACTGTTAACTGTTTATGAGCAAGCTCCAAGCTTAAACTTAAAGATTACGGCACTAGCAGTTATGCAAGATGAAATTGGCCATGCCCATATCGCATGGCGATTGTTAAAAGATTTAGGCGAAGATATTGAGAGCCTAATGTTTGATAGAGAAGCACATAAATGGAAAAATCCTTACGCTTTTGATTTTAAATTAGATAATTGGATTGAACTGGGAGTATTTAATGCGTTCTTTGACCGTGCTGGTTATACATTGCTAGGGGATGCTTATCAACATACGACTTACGGACCTTGGAAACGAGCTTTAGTAAAGGTTGATAAGGAAGAGCTTTTCCATCTACGTAATGGCGAAGTAATTATGAGAAATGCAATGAAGGATCCTGAGACAGCGAAACAAGTTCAAGATGCAGTAGATTGGATGTTCTTAATGGCATTAGAATTCTTTGGCGTTGCAGACAACTTAAAGAGTCGTTCGACACAGCTTGAATACAGTTTGAAGGGGAAAACAAATGATGAATTACGACAAGTTTGGTTATCGACGGCGATTCCGTTCTGTGAGTCAATCGGAGTAAATGTACCAGCTCACTATGATGAGGAAACAGAAAAGTATGTTTTGGATGTTCCGTTCCCATGTGTGTTTGACGCAGAGAAGAAAAAGTGGAACTTCGAACAACCAGATACATGGGACAATGTCATTAAACGATTTAAAGCACGGGGCCCGCAAAATGAGGAGTTCATTGAACGAGTACAAAGAGGACATTTCGAATTAGAAAATCTACGTAAAGAGGTGATCTAACATGCAAGAAACAAAGACTAAAAGAGAAGAAAGATTTTGGAAAGCGCTAACAGAGGTTATGGATCCAGAGTTTCCAATCAGCGTCGTTGATATGGGACTGATCTACGAGATAAAAGAACAACCTTGTGAAAAAGTTGATATCAAAATGACGTATACAGCTTCTTCATGTGCGTGTATGGAGTGGATTGAAAGTGACATCAGAGAACGCTTGTTACAGGAAGAAGACGTTAAGGAAGTTAATATTAATGTCGTATGGGTACCTGCTTGGACAGTAGACCGGCTAAGTGATAAAGCGAAAGAACAATTAAAACATTGGGGTGTGAGTTCAAAATGACAAACAATAAAAAGGAATATTTCGTCTTTACTCGGATAAAAAGAGGAGATGAGTTGCTGTTTATTGGATCAGTCGATGCAGATACTGACAATCTAGCAAAAGCTTATGCAAACTATACGTACGATGAAGAAGATTGGTTTGAAATGTATGTTGTCCAAAAAGAACATTTCCTAAAGGTTGCTCTTTCACAAGGTGTAATGAATTATGAATCTCGAGTTAAAGGAGCTGAAGTATTATGAGAAATCAACAAGCATTGGTCAAATTAATTGAGGGGATTGCAGATAATAAATATGTGTTAGGAGATCGTTTAGTAGAAGTTGGATTCAGTGGACCGGATATTGAATCAACTCTCTCGTCCGTTGCAATAGCACAAGGGGAATTGGGGCATGCAAGAATTTTATACAATTGGAGTCTAGACTTAAAAGGACATAAAGGTAGAAAGCCAGACCATAAATGTGAGACAGGTAAATCTTTTCGTGAGGTTCGTGAGATTAACAGTTGGGTGAAATTAATTGCTAGTTTCTATACAGTTAATTTGGCTATTGATATTGTAATGGAGTCACTAGCCGTTGCTGAAAATGAGGAGATTACAGCTTATATTAATAAAGTCTTTCTAGAACATAAGGAACACTGTGTCTATTCTGAAGGCTGGGCTTTAAAATTACTGAACGATCAAGGTGGAGTACCACGAAAGTTTGAGGAAGAACTGAATAAGGTGTTAGTAGAAGCAAAAGAGTGGTTAAAAGAAATTGAGGAGAATGAGGAATTAAGAGCATACTTAGCTTACACTAATTTAACTGAACTTTTTCAAAGAGACGTAGATCAGCTTAAAGACCAAGGGTTAATTGCCAATGTGTAAGAGAAAAGAACGACCTCACTGTTCATTTTGTCAATCGGAAAATGTGAAAGTTATTGCTCCATTTGGGACAGCACAGCTTGTAAGGCAGTTCTACTGTCATGATTGTAAAAGTGTGTTTGAGTATATCCGTTGGAGAAGTGAGAAACAAGATAAACATATTGAAAATGCAAGAGCGATCATGAATGCAAAATAAGAGTAAAGAGGCGTTTCTAAAGGTCAAACGAGACCTTTTGAGACGTCCTCTTTTTTTCGTTTCAGTTATGTTAAAGGGAAAATGGGAAAAAAAAGATCAACGTCGTGACTTTAATTGATGCTAAAATGAGTAAGGGTTTACATTCAAATAGCTTGGATCTAGAAGGGGAAGTCAACCGTGATAAAGATTGAACAATTCAAACAAAGAATTGAAGAAGAGTTACTACCATATATTGTCTTAAGCAGCCTAAACCAAAATGATCCAATTGTTGTAAAGAATAATACGAAAGATTGGCAGTTGGTAGGGTCTGGTAATTATGCTTCCGTTTTTTCTCATCCATCCGAAAAAGAGATCGTTGTGAAAGTTTATGGAAGAGAAGTTGAAGCGATAAAAGATGAAATTAGAGTGTATGAAGCTTTAGGTAATCACCCTGCCTACTCTGAGTTGTACGGTTATGGAGAGAATTATTTAATTTTAAAACGAATAACTGGCATTACTTTATATGATGCTGTTATTAAAGGTGTTGCGATTTCTCCCAAAGTGCTAATGGATATTGAAAAGGCCATTGATTATGCGAAAAAAGTGGGGTTGAATCCATTTGATGTACACGGCAAAAACATTGTCATGCAAAATGAAAAAGGGATTATTGTCGATGTCTCTGATTTTTATAAAAGCGGAGTGTGCAAAAAGTGGGAGGATCTACAGACAGCTTATAAGTGGTTTTACCAACCTTTTTTGTTAAAGAATCACCCTCGGATCCCTGTTTGGATGTTAAATTTAGTACGAAAAGGATATAGGGTCGCTCGAGGGATAGTTCCAATCAATAAGAGAAAATAGTTATCTTGCTAATAAGCGAAGTTTCGTGTTCTGAAAAAAAGGGATAGATAAAACGATGACAACCTTAGAGGAGGAAATATACGTAGACTCTTGGAGGGTCAAAAGGCAAGGGTGAGACCCCACAGTGCGTTAGCACGAGGAGGCTCACCAGCCGCCCGCGGAAAGTGAAGTATATTTCCGGAGCGGATGCTATGCACCGACCGTGATTACAATCGGATTTTTCATTAATAATAACGCTTTTGTCCCGGCAGTTTTAGTTTCCGGCACCGCGGTATTTTTTTACACCAGCATTCCATAATAATACAGATATTGTTAAAAAGACTAACCCCATTACAGGTGTTAAAAACGAATACACATACCATTCTTCTTTTTGTAGAAAATAGGCGGCAGGGTAGACACCTACAAAGGCGAATGGTAGGATCCAAGTTAAAATGTAACGGATCACACGGTGATAAATATCGATTGGATACCGGCCATAATTTCCAATGTTGTACATCATCGGCATGATATCTGTTCGACTATCTGACCAAGAACCTATAGATGCCAGTGAAATAAAAATTCCAGCATAAATAAAGGCACCGCCTATGACCATTGCAAGAAAGAGAAACACATCATACCAAGCGATCGTTAACCCGAGAGTTGTACCTGCGTAATACATAATAACAAGCCCTGTAATCACTCCAAACAGTGACTCTAGCTCCATGCGTTCCATAATAATCTGAAAGAGGCTATGAATTGGTCTTGTTAAAACACGGTCCATTTCTCCTTTAACGATATAGCGCTCATTAAAGTCCCAAATGTTGAAAAACGAGCTAAAGATAGCGTAAGGAACAAGGAAAAAACCATATATAAAAATGATTTCCTCGCGATTCCAGCCGCTTAGGAATGTAGTATGACCAAATACAACGAGAATGAAAATTAAATTTACCGCTTGGAAAAGGAGATCAGATAAAATTTCCACTATTGTATCAACACGATAGGTTAATCTCGTTTTTAAATATTGAGAGGCGTATTGAAAGAAAATAGATACATAGAACAAAGATTAGCCCCCCTGTACGATTAATTGTTTTTTTGCTAACATCCACAACAGTTGAATTGGGATGAGTAAAAGAACAGCCCAAAGTGCTTGTAACATAACTGCGGTATAGATTTCCCTTCCGACAAATCCTTCTGTGAAAATCATGCTAGGAATGTAACTAATGGCCTGAAATGGCAAGTACATCATGACAGATTGAGCCCATAAAGGATAAAAAGAAATTGGCAGAAGTAGGCCTGAAAATAAATCAATAACGACTCGTTTGGCACGAATTAACCCAGCGTTATTAAATAAGAAAAACGTCATAATTCCAGTTAATAGGTTAATTTGTGTATTAACGATAAAACTAAAAACTAATGATAGAAAGAAAAAGAACCAGGTTGTTAAGCTAGCAGAAAGACTAATAGGAAAAATGAGAGCGACAATCACCATTCCAGGCACCGAGAAAAACAATAATCGAAACAAGCCTTCTCCAAGACCTTGCATCGTCTTCATCCCTAAATAGTTATATGGCCGTATCATTTCGATTGCGACTTTTCCATCTTTAATTTCCATGGCGATTTCACGGTCAATATTATTAAAATAAAATGCTCTAGCCATCCATGCTACTGCCACATAAGTCGTCATTTGCAGGACTGATAACCCTTGAATGTTATCTTGCCCACTATAAATCGCAGTCCATAAAAAATAATAAGCACCAATATTAATGCTATATATTAAGATTCCACTATAATAGTTCGTTCGATAAGCAAGCATCATAAGGAAACGAACACGAATCATCTCAATGTAAGAACTCATGTCACTGCCATTCCTTCTTCATAAATCTTACGAATGATTTCCTCAGTTGATACTTCATTAATACGAACATTTTTAATTGGATTTTTTTGGACGACAATACTAATTAATTCAGAGACAATTCGTTCATCACCATTAACATTAGCGAGCCAAGTTGCTGCATCTTTTTGTTCCCATAAGACATTTGATGTTTCAGGAAGATCGGTTACAAACGTTTCTTTCAAAAATTCAAATTGAACTTGTTTTCCTTCAACTGCATTCATTTGAAGTTGGCTTAGTTTCCCGTCATAGACGATTTTTCCTTCATCTAACAAGACGACTCGTTCACAAAGCGCTTCAATATCCGTTAGATCATGTGTAGTAAGTAGTATCGTTGTTTTGTATTGTTCATTAATCTCTTTTAAGAATTTGCGGATTTTCAACTTAACTAACACGTCTAAGCCAATTGTCGGTTCATCCAAAAATAGTAAAGGAGGATTGTGGATTAAGGCAGCGGCTAGCTCGCAACGCATTCGTTGTCCTAATGATAACTTTCGAACTGGTTTATCTAGTAATGGACCGATCTCTAACGTTTCGATTACATGACCCATGTGATTTTCATAGTCTTCATCAGAAACACGATAGACTTTCTTTAATAAGCGAAATGACTCTTGAACAGCGATATCCCACCATAATTGAGAGCGTTGACCGAAGACTACACCGATAGAGCGAACAAATTGCTCTCTTTCTTTATGTGGATTCATGCCGTTGACAACAATTGAGCCTGATGTTGGGGTGAGGATTCCAGTCAGCATTTTAATTGTTGTTGATTTGCCAGCACCATTTTCCCCTATGTAACCAACCATTTCTCCTTGCTTCACTGTTAAAGAAATATTATCAACTGCAGCAAGTACTTTATAATTTCTGGTAAACAAATCACGAAAGGCACCTGTTAACCCAGAGCGACTTGAATACGATTTAAATTCCTTGCGTAAATGATGAACCTCAATTACGTTCTTATTTACGTTCACAGACATTCCTCCTAAGGGTAACTAATCAGCCTTTGATTACGAGGCTTTATTTGTATGAAAACCAAATAATAGTTTAACTCTTAGTTTGAAATCGGGCAAGTGGCTGAGCTTTTCTAAAAAGAAGAGGTTTAACCTTGACCAATTTGTTAAGGGATTAAAAATAGGGTAGATAAAATTAGCTATAAGGTATGAACGGGGAAGTCAACTGATTTTTTTGAAGGTCATAAGATATTATTTTCACAGCGATCGCTTAGCGAATTCCTAAAAAGGTAGTCGTTCTTTCTACGAAGAGAGGAACTTTACGTTTCTTTACTCTTTTAAATCTAAGTAAATGTTAATTAATACATCTAACTCTTCGCTACACCTTAAAACCTCGTTTGATAGAATTCCAAATTTACTAACATATATATGAAGCTGTTTCCGTTTTTGTTCGATCTTCGTAACCAATTCATTTTTCTTCATAGAGTTTTTCTCCTGAATTATCTTCTCTTATTACTATGGTAAACGATCTTTTACACATAAATTTTATTTTAATACATTTCTTACTAGTTTCTCAACATAATTACAAATATTAGAGAAGATATATAGGGAGGTAATTAAGTTAGATAGGTAAGTTCATTTCTTTTGGTACGAAAATACTACAAATATTATATAATGATTGTACGACAATAAGTGTTAATCATAAAAAAGGAAGTTACTAGATTTATATAAAATAGAAAAGGATGATAAAAGGTATCAAACGACTGTTTACCTTTTATCATCCTTGATCTTATTTATTTAGCAAAGGTCGATTTTGCAAATAATAGGGTAGGTTAGCGCTCTTTCCTGAAACGATATCTTCAGCGATGATTTTCGCGAGGATTTGACTATAGACTGTTCCGTTATCCCCAAATCCAAATAGAAAATAGCTATTCGGTCTATCATCATAAATCCCAATAATCGGCAAACCATCTATCGTTCCACCGTAAAAAGCTGCTAAAGAATATTCTGGGGTGATTCTAACATTTGGGAATAATTTATGAAATTCTTCAATTAGCCTTTTCTTTTTATGAACAAGCTTGCTATCACGATCCTCAGGATAGTTCGTGTTGTCATCTAGGCCGCCAATAATAATGCGATTGTCAGCCGTTGTGCGAGTATATACATATGGACGGGCTGTTTCCCAAATTAAAGTTCGATTGTACCAAAATGAAAGATCTGGGACGGGAGCTGTCGTTACTGTATACGTACTGACAAAAGATGCTTGTTTTTCTTTTTTAAAATCAATGCCTTCATAGCCAGCGCAATAAATAACTCGTTTTGCATGAATGGTATGTCCATTTTTTGTTCGTGCTGATACTTTCTTTCGTTTTTCATCAAACATTTGTCCGTTCATTTCTGTTTGTTCAAAGATACGAACATTTTTCTGTGCAGCATACTGCATTAATCCATGTGTGAATTTATAAGGGTTCATTTCTGCATCATTATAAGAATAAATTGCAGCTTTTTTTCTAAAAGAATATTTGTTCTCGATTTCATCTGCATCTAAAAAATTTAATTCAAATTGATGTTTTCTTAATAAGGTATACTCTTGTTTGAGACGTTCTACATCTTCTGGATAACTGGCAAAGTATAAGGAATCTCTTCTTTTAAATTCACAATCTAAATTGACGGTTTGTGCGGCTTCTTCCATTTCATTTATCGCCTCGCGACAAAGCTGTAAATGTTTCGATATGTATGATTCTCCGAACGTATTTACTAAATCGATAAAAAGTTTCTCTCCCGAATATTGAATGAAAGCCGTATTCGTACTAGTACTTCCCTGCCCAATCTTGTTCTTTTCAATGACTACGACATCTAAGTTTTTATCAGTTAAATAGTACGCACATTGAGCACCGGAACTACCGCCGCCTACAATTAACACATCACAAGTAAGGTCTTCATCTAGGACAGGATAAGAGGGGGCATCTGGATAAGTCGTTGACCAATAATAAGTACCGGATTTAACATTCATTTTCGTCACTCCTCACATATCGTTCATCGGTAGTATGAGAAGATAAAAGGAAAATCATGCTTATTATATGAGTAAGTTAAAAATCATGTCGTGTAGTTTTGAAATAATTAGGATATGCTTAATTAGAATAGACAACGATCGACGTTGTTTGAAAAATACATAGGAGTGTTGAGAATGGCAATTGATGTTTATATCAATTTTAACGGCAACTGTCGTGAAGCGGTGGAATTTTATGCTGATGTATTTGGAACAGAAAAGCCACAATTTATGACTTTTAAAGATGCACCGCCTAATCCTGAATATCCCCTTCCAGAGGAAGCGAACGATTTAATTATGCACACAAGACTAATGATTAATGGCAGCACGGTCATGTTTTCAGATGTTTTCCCGGGCTCTCCTTTTATTCAAGGAAACAATATCAGTCTTACTGTTGTTCATGAGGATCAAGCAACGATTCAATCCTATTTTAATAAGCTAAAAGAAGGTGGGAAAGTAGGGATGGAGCTACAAGAAACCTTTTGGAGTAAATGCTACGGGTCTGTACGTGATCAATATGGAGTTGAGTGGCAGTTGAGTCAGGGTACTGGTGCAGAGTAGAAGTTTAGTGTGAGAGTGATAGGAAGATAGGTGTGTATATGTCACCTTTCTTCCTCCATATCCTAGATTTAGTTTTTGTGATTATTGAGCCAGCGCTCTACATTGATTAAGGAAGCATCAGCAAACCGCTGGAGAACATCATATGTTATATAGCCGATATGTGGGGTTAAGACAGTATTTGTACTCTCTTGAAATGGATTGTCTTGTAATGGCTCATTAGAAAACGTATCAATTCCAGCCCCTAGAAGGTGTTTGTTTTCTAGCAGTTTCGCTAATGCTCGTTCATTAACAAGTTCCCCTCTTGAAGTATTAATGAAAAGGGCTCTTTTTTTTATTAATGATAATTTAGCTTCGTTTATAATCCCAACGAATTCCGGTGTTAGTCGTAGATGAATAGAAATAATATCGGAAGTAGATAGCACTTCGTCTAGGCTCAAGATGTTAACGTTAAAGTCTCGCTGTTCATTTCCTTTTGGTCCCCTTGGACGCCATGCAACGACCTCCATACCGATGCTGTTTGCGACCCTCGCTACGCCTTTCCCGATATTTCCGAATCCGATTAGTCCAAGTCGTTTTCCTTTTAGTTCAATACCAGGCAGTTGATCCCATCTTCCACTATTAAGGTTTTCTTGGTGCAGAGGAAATTGTCTTGCGCAAGCAATGATTAGTCCAATCGTCAACTCAATAACAGATTGGGAGGAAACTCCCTCCGTAGTGACGATTTTAATGCCAAGATTGGTAGCTGTTTCTTTATCAATATGATTTAAGCCTTTCCCAGTCTGTGAGATTAAAGAGAGCTTCGGAAGAGAAGAGAGAACGAAATGGTTCATATGGGTCCGTTCACGCATTAATACAACAACATCAGCGTCTTTTAAAGCGTTTACAATTTTGTGATCTGTCTGTAAAGGTGTGTTATAAATTTCTACCTCATGCCCTTGATTTTTTATTTGATCATAATGGCTAGATTGAGCATAAACGTTTTCATAGTCTCCTAAAATCGTAATTTTACTCATTTCATAACCTCCGTAGTTGTGATAGTTAACATAGTACATTAAAAACGGTTCTGTTTAATTTACTTTGTTGATAAAAAAATTTTATGATAAACAATAAATTAATTATATTTCACTAATAAAGGTTCCTCAGGTACGCTTTTAACTAGCAAGGAACTTTCTAAATAAGTCCATTACATTTCTTAGGAGGCGGAATATGACAAAAAAATTTGATTTAGTTGTTGTTGGTGCTGGTAATGCAGCTCTTTGTGCAGCGATTTCTGCAAAGGAGCATGGAATCGATGTATTGGTATTAGAGCGTGGACCGCGTCACAAAAGAGGGGGAATTCGTTTTTTACCGATGGTGCGATTCGCTTTGCTTATAATGGATTAGAGGATATAAGGGCCATCATTCCTAAAATTACGGATGAGGAAGCAGAAAAAATTCATATTCCTAGTTATAGTGAAGTAGATTATCATGGTGATTTAATGAGGGTGACGAATGGGCAGAGTGATCCAGAGTTAGCCAAACAGCTTGTAACGAAATCCTATCAAACAATTAAATGGATGAAAGAGCAAGGGGTTAATTTTGACCTTATTTATGATAATCAATCTTTCTTAAAAGATGGAGTGTATCATTTTTGGGGAGGTCTTCCTGTCAAAACCGAGGATAAAGGTGTTGGCTTAATTAAGCAATTAAATGCACGAGCCGAAGAACTTGGAATAGAGATTTGGTACGAGTCTCGAGCAGTTAAACTGAATACAGAGAATGATAAAATTTCCTCTATTCTCGTCCGACAAGGTGAAACAGAAATTACAGTTAATACGAAAAGTGTTATATTAGCTTGTGGTAGTTTTGAAGGGAATAAAAAAATGCGCAGTGAGTATATTGGGGCTGAATGGGAAGCGGCTATTGTACGCGGAACGGAATTCAATACGGGTGATGGCATTTCTATGGCACTTGAAGTCGGAGCTGTTCGTTATGGGGAATGGAATGGATGCCATTCAATTGGAACGGATGCTAAAGCACCAAAAGTAGGAGATTTCACAAAGCCTGGTGATATCTTCAAGAAGCATTCGTATCCTCTTGGAATTATGATTAATAAAGATGGTAATCGATTTGTCGATGAAGGGGCAGATTTTAGAAACTATACCTATGCGAAATATGGACGTGAAATCTTAAAGCAGCCTGATCATATTGCCTACCAAATCTATGATTCACAAGTTCGTCCAATGCTTAGAAAAGAGTACAATCTTGAAGAAGCAACATTCTATCAAGCTGATACAATAGAAGAACTTGTTGAGCAATTACCTGTAAACAAAGGGCAGTTCTTAAATACTATAAGTGAATATAACGATGCCGTTCAGGTGGGTGAATACAACCCTACTGAAAAGGATGGAAAAGGTACTAATGGAATTACACCTCCTAAATCCAACTGGGCTCTAGAAATTAAAGAAGGTCCTTTCTATGCTTTCCCTGTTACGTGCGGGATTACGTTCGCATTTGGAGGATTGCGAGTCAATTCTAACGGAGAAGTATTAAATACAAATGAGCAGCCTATATCTGGCCTGTTTGCAGCTGGAGAAATGGTGGGGGAATTTTCTACCAAAACTATCCAGGTGGTTCAGGATTGATGTCGGGAGCAGTGTTTGGCAAAATTGCAGGATCTCAAGCTGCTAAGTATGCTGCAAATGAAAAGGAAAACCTTGTAAAATAAAATCGAATATAAGCAAAAAACCTCTTTTTATCTAAAAAGAGGTTTTTTGTCTTGCAATTGATCTCAATGCTGAAATTATAAATTTTTTTTATTAGATTCAATAAGTTAATTGTATTTCACTTATTAAATTCGTTCCTGTAACATTCTATTTAGTAAAGAATAGTTAATCAACATTAGCACAGTGCAAATCATTAATAGGGGGAGAAAAAATGATATTTAAAAGAAAACAATTTTTCTTAGTAATTTTGTTAGCGGTTACATTTGTATTATCAGCTTGTACATCAAATGAGTCTGGAGGTAGAGATAGTGATGTTTTCTATCAGGGACAGAATATTGAAATGTTAGTGCCGTTTGGTGCTGGCGGAGGGACGGATGTATTCGCGAGATTTTTAGCACCCTATATAAGCGAACATATTGAAGGGAATCCAACTGTGCAACCTCTAAATGTCCCGGGCGGTGGAAGTATAACAGGTACGAATGAATTTTACAGATCAAAAGAAGCTAATGGGTTTAACATCCTAGCTACAAGTGGATCGACACACACGCCTTATTTATTAAAAGAAAGTGCCGTTCAATACGACTTAGCAAAATTAACACCAATAATAGGATTTGCTTCTGGAGGGGTCGTTTATACAACTCCAGAACTGAAAGAGAATTTACAGAATGAACAACTTGTTTATGCGGGAATTAGTGCAACGGGCCTTGACTTATTATCACTTTTGGCTTTTGAAGTACTAGAGTTAGACGTTCAGTCTGTATTGGGGTATGAGGGGCGTGGCCCTTCTCGAGTAGCGTTTGAGCAAGGAGAATCAACGATCGATTACCAAACTTCTTCTGCATACCTTACAAATGTTGAACCATTGGTAGATGAAGGGATGGCAGCACCATTATTTTCTTTTGGCCAACTAAGTAATGGGGAGATTGTTCGTGATCCAGTATTCCCTGAACTACCGAGTATTAAAGAATATTATGAAGAATTATATGGGAAAGAGCCGTCAGGTCCTGCTTGGGAATCATATAAAACATTCGTTGGATCTGCTTTTACTCTTCAGAAGATGATTTTTACACATGAGGATGCACCTCAAGAAGCGATTGATGCACTAGTTACGGGTTTTACAAACCTAATGGATGATGAATCATTTTTCATAGATGGTGAGGAAGTATTGGGTGGATATGAACCATACCTTGGTGAGGAATTAGATAGCGTCTTTGAAGATAGTTTTGTAAATGTTTCAGAAGAAAATATTGATTGGGTTATCAATTTCCTTAAAGAAAATTATGGTGTGACGATTGAGTAAGCGTTAATTTTTAAAGGTTCTGATCTCTATCAGAAATGGTTAAAAGGGATTAGAGCCTCTTCTTTTAAGGATAATGAGAAGGGAGGCGATGGAGTGTTAGAAGCGGCACATGAAGCATTACTCATGATATTAGATCCAAATAGGTTAGTGTTTATGTTTTTAGGGATTGCTATCGGGTTAACTCTAGGAATTATGCCTGGGTTGAGTGGAACGGTTGGGATGGCGATTTTACTACCGTTTGTTTACGGTATGGATCCCTTTACAGGAATGGCTTTATTGATAGGAATGGCGGCTGTCTTGCATACTGGTGATACGTTTCCATCGGTCCTTTTAGGAGTGCCGGGTTCATCAGGATCACAGGCAACGATAATGGATGGGCATCCGATGGCTCAAAAGGGTGAATCGTCAAAAGCACTAGGTGCGGCATTCTTCGCATCTATGATTGGTGGAGTAATTGGAGGCGTTGCTCTTTTCTTATCCATTCCAATCGTCCGGCCACTCGTTTTGGCATTTGGTTCCCCTGAATTATTTATGCTCTCACTACTTGGTCTGAGTATGGTAGGTGTATTGGCAGGAAAGTTTCCAATTCGAGGTGTCATTGCCGGGATTATTGGTTTAATGCTAGGAAGCATAGGGAGTGCACCTTCTACTCCGGAATATAGATATACCTTCGATAGTTTGTACTTAAGTAGTGGGATTCCGCTAGCTGTATTTGCTCTCGCGCTGTTTGCCTTTCCGGTAATTATTGATCTTCTTGCCGAAGATCGAAGTATTTCAAAAAAGCCCGAGATTAAAGGCCGTTGGTTTAGTGGAATGGTAGAAACGATAAAGCACAAATGGCTTGTTTTTAGAAGTGCGGTTTTAGGAGCTATTTTAGGATTTATACCGGGTATCGGCGGTAGTGTAGTAGATTGGGTCTCATATGGAATAGCTAAACAAACGGTGAAAAATAATGAGAGTTTTGGCAAAGGTGATATTCGAGGAGTTATTGCTCCTGAAAGTTCAAATAATGCAAAAGAGGGTGGAGCTTTAATTCCGACATTGATGTTTGGGATTCCTGGAAGTGGAACAACAGCTATTCTTCTAGGGGATTAACATTAATGGGATTGCAGGCCGGACCGAGATTAGTGACTACTGAATTATCATTGACTTTATCTATAGTTTGGACATTGATTATCGCAAATGTCATAGGGGCGGCACTTTGTATTCTCTTGATCAAACCAATATCAAAGCTGAGTTTTATACAAGCGAATAAATTGATGCCATTTTTACTTATTATCATTTTACTAGGAGCCTATCAGAGTACAACAAACTGGGGCGATTTAATCTTATTTGTTGTAATTGGGCTATTGGGCTGGATTATGAGCCGTTTAGATTGGCCAAGAGCTCCTATGTTAATTGGTTTCGTCTTGGCTGCTTCAACAGAGAGGTATTTATGGATTTCGATGACGAGATATGACCTTGACTGGATTACAAGACCTGGTGTTATCATCATCGGATTAATTATTCTTTTTGTATTAGTGGGTGGAATTATTATGAATTCTAGAGAGAGAAATAAAAAAGAGGAGGTAGAATTAGGAGATGGGACTAACACGTTCAAAAATTAATGTTATCTTCTTAGGCTTTATGCTCGTTGTTTTTATCTGGGCTTTTATTGAAGCTCGACAATTTGCTGAAGCGGCAAGGTTCTTTCCTTTATATATTTCAGCGGTTGGAATTATCTTGCTCTCTCTAGAATTAGCTATTACGTTTATCAGATTAAAGAAACAAGCAACCCCTGATGGTACATTGTTTCATCCAAACTTAAAATTAGCATTGAAATATATGGGGTGGGTAGGTGCTTTTCTACTCTGCATTTATATAATTGGTTTTAAAGTAGCCTCGGCATTGTTTTTACTGACGTTCTTAAAAATAGAGTCAAACTTCACTTGGTTCAGAACAGTACTTTCAGTGGCGTTGGTGGTGCTATTTCTAATTGTATTTGGTGATTGGTATTTGAATTTAAATTGGCCCAAAAATCTATTGAATTTTTAAAATGAGGAGAGAACGAAACAATAGCAGTTGGTACACAGCAGGTAGCGGCCATTAGGTGGATTACTTATAGGGTTGACTCAAAAGAGAATCTTTTTAGTCAACCTCTCCATGGGCAAGTCTATTTATTAGAATGTATTTGAGAATAATTAATTAAGGAATTAATAAACTCTTTTACTATCGGAAATTCAACTTCTGTCTCTTTGTATAAAAGCCATGTATTCCTTTGAAGTAGTTGACCCTTATTATCATTTAGTTCTATCTTTTCTAAATCTGGAATTGTTGATAGGCCTAAGCTTGGAACGATTGCATAACCTAGCCCTTTTGCAACTAACTTCTTACAAGTTTCAATATTATCAATCTCCATCGTAATTGTCGGAGGTTGTGAGAACTGTTGATGCCACCAGTTGTCAATAATCTGCTGGAGTTTAGGGTCGGTATTAAATGTAATTCTTGGTAATGACGGCAACTGCATCAAATCGATCGGTTTACTTGAAATGACACAGATTGTTTCTGTATTTAATAGAATCGAATTATGATGCCATGGGTTATCACCTCGAACAATACCAATGTGTATATTGTCTTGTTCTAAATGCTTTAAAATTTTATGACTCCAGCCTGTGAAGACACTGAATTGAACATTGTGATATTGCTCTAAAAAATTCTTTAAGATGTCAGGAAGGAGATATCTAGCAAAGTTACTTGAAACACCAATACGAATGATGCCTTCTAGATTTTCATTCATATTTAACAAATGATCCTTCGTTTTCTGTAGTTTATAAAGCATCTCATCAGCATACTTTACGAGATATTCACCTTCAGAAGTAAATTTAATCCCTTTTTTATTACGCCACAATATTTTAACACCGACCTCTTCTTCAAGATGATTCAGTCGGTAGGTAAGAGCAGGTTGTGAGATAAACAGTTTCTCAGCAGCTTTTGTGATGTTTTTTTCTTCATATATTGTTTTTAAAATTAACCAATCTTTTTCATCCATACAAGCTACCCCCTTTTAGGAAAGTATACTATATTCTATTTATCAAAAAGTGGTAATCTGAAAATTATTGAATTTATTAGAAAGTTAGGAGAGATATATATGAGAACCTATCAAATTGGAGTAATGGAAGGCGATGGAATTGGTCCTGAGATTGTAGGGGAAACGGTTAAAGTCTTAAAGGCAGTCCAGCAAAGTGTGGATGGTCTGGAGATAGAGTTTAAATATTATCCAGTTGGTCTGTCATCTTTTCAATCAAATGGTGCCACATTACCAGAAGAAACGGTAGAAGGGTTAAAAGAGTGTGATGCTGGTTTGTTAGGACCTTTAACGACTCACATTTATGATACAGGAAATCCTAACATGATCAATCCTAGCGGGGCGTTGAGAAAAGGATTTGATCTCTATGCGAATATTAGACCTACGAAAACATATGAGGGTGTTAAAACAAAGTTTAGTGATGTGGATTTAGTTGTTGTAAGAGAAAATACAGAAGGAATGTACGCAGATCGCAACATGCACTTTAACACTGGAGAGTTTATGCCAGATCCTGATACGGTATTATCCTTTCGTGTTGTAACTCGAAAGGGGAGTGAACGCCTTGCTCGAGTTGGATTTGAGTTAGCTCAAGGTCGAAAGAAAAAGGTTACCATTGTTCATAAAATGAATGTTCTTAGAAAGGGTTGCGGTCTCTTTTATGATAGTAGTCTTAAAGTAGGGAAAAAATATAGTGATACCGTAATCGATGATTATCATATCGATGCATTTGCGATGCATCTGATTCAACGTCCAGAAGACTTTGATGTGGTTGTCACAACGAATATGTTTGGAGATATTTTGTCAGATCAGGCGGCAGGTTTAGTAGGTGGTCTTGGATTAGCCCCTGGATTAAATTTAGGAGACTCGTTCTTGATCGCGCAAGCTACTCATGGATCCGCACCTGATATAGCAGGTAGAAACATAGCTAACCCTGTTGCAGAAATTCTCTCAGCAAAAATGATGCTAGAATGGCTTGGCTATAGAAACGGTCATCAAAGTGCTGTTCATGCAGCTAGTTTAATAGAGAGAGCTGTTGAAGAAGCGTTTAAACAAAAGATGATGACAACAGATCTTGGGGGGATTTGTCAACGACAGAATTTGGTGATAAGCTAGTTCATTTCATTCAAGATAGTGTTATTTACGAGAACTAACGATTATAGTATCTTTTAAAAATTAAAGAAGGCGATTATTGTGATCAAGAAACTTGTCTATTTAATGATAGCCGTTTCAGTAGGTGGGTTATTCTCGTGGCTTCAGATACCTGCTGGATGGCTTCTTGGTTCAATTTTAACTGGAATTATAAGTGCGTTCTTTGTTGTGAAAATCCATCTTCCAAATAATCTCTTTAAATTATCGTTAGCGATGATAGGTGGAACGATAGGGCTAATGCTCCGACCTGAACAATTTTTGGATTATCATTCGTTATTAGCACCTTTTTTATTTACTTTATTTCTTACATTAGTTGGCGGAGTTGGATTAGGTTTGTTTTTAAAGAGATATTCAAACCTAAATAGTAATACGGCGTTTTTTTGTTGTCTTCCAGGCGGGGCTTCAGAAGTGATCGGGTTAAGCCTACAATATGGCGCTAATCAGCAAATTGTTGCTGCTTTTCACACAACAAGAATTACCTTGTTTGTCCTTGTTATTCCTTTAGTCGTAGGATTACAGGCACCAACCTTTTCTCAAGGTCTTCAAAAAAGTGGTCTTGCATTAAACCATTATGCACTTGCTCTTTTCTTGCTTTTCGTTGTTATGGTATTAACAATTATTTTAAGTAAAAAGATAACTTTCCCAGGTTCATCTCTTTTTTTTGCCATTGGTTTAGGTTTCATTGCGCACCTGCTATTTCCAGCCGTTGAGATGCCTGGCTTTATTGCAGGTTTCGCTCAAGGGATTATGGGAGCTATTATCGGAATGCGTTTTGATAAGGATACCTTTAAACAAATTAGAGCCATAGGGTTAATCAGTGGAATTACGTTATTGATCTATTTTCTAATGAGTTTAGCATTGGCAACCGTATTTTATCTTCTAACACCGATAGGTTGGTTTACTAGTTTGTTAAGTATAGTCCCTGCTGGAGCAGCGGAAATGGCTTCGACAGCTACAGCCTTAAATATTGAACCTGCGATGGTAGCGACTTTGCAGATGGCAAGGGTATTAGCTTTATTTATTGCATTACCGTTCTTAATCAAGTTGTTTGCTGATAAAACGGATGAAAAGGTTGGGGCATATGGTAAGGAACAGTAAAAATTGGTTTAGCTAGGAAATCTTTGTTTTAATGAATTAACAAGTATTGATAGTAGAACTATATTAGTTGATTTTCAGGCAGGCTAGGAAGGGAACAGACTCTTGAGGATAATTTTGAAGTATTAAGGATATGTTTGTTGGCAAAGTGCCATGGTTATTGCCGAAGAGTTTCATGAAATAGATAGTGAAGCTTAAGCTCTGAAATTAATTAGATAGATTAAGGGTATGTCTCAAGAGATATCTTTTTGGTCTTTTGAGACACACCCATTACTATGTTAGCTGCTGTTCGGCAAATTCGCGGTACAGCAGATGGGATGAAACAAGCTCGTGGTGTGTACCTATTCCTGTAATTTGTCCTTTTTCAATGAAGATAATTTTATCTGCATGTACAATCGTAGACAAACGATGGGCGATTACAAATGTTGTTCTTCCTTCCATTAATCTTGTTAGAGCTTGTTGGACGATTGCTTCAGATTGACTGTCAAGGCTCGCTGTAGCTTCATCCATCATTAGTATTTTAGGATTTCTTAAGAAAGCGCGGGCAATAGCGATACGCTGCCTTTGTCCGCCTGATAATTTCACTCCACGTTCCCCTACTTCTGTATGAAGCCCTTCTGGAAACTCACTTATAAATTGATCGGCATAAGCCATCTTTGCTACATCCCATAGCATTTCATCTGTTATATTGTCTATGTTTTCCAAACCATAGCAAAGGTTTTCGCGAATGGTTCCCGCCATCATCGGGCTATCTTGAGAGACATAACCAATTTGGCTTCGCCAAGTATGCATTGATAATTTTGAGATAGGAATGTCACCAATACGTATTTCTCCTGATGTCGGCTCATAAAATCGTTCAAGTAAGCCAAACATCGTCGTTTTCCCACCACCACTTGGTCCGGCAAAAGCAACCATCTGGCCTGGAGTTACTTCAAATGATATTTCTTTTAATACGTCTTCCTCGGTGTTATAACCAAACGACACATTTTCTACAGTTATTGGTTGATTTGTAATATCAATATCTATACCTTGCTGACCTTCCTCTACGTCTAAGTCAAGAATTGCAATGATCCGTTCGGTAGCTCCTTTTGCTTTCTGAAGTTGGGTGAAGAACATTGCGAATGAAGTAATAGGAAAAATGATTTGGAATAAATAAAGTAAAAAAGCGACAAGTGAGCCTGTTGTCATCGAACCGTCAGCGACCCGAATGCCACCGTAGCCAATAATAATCACAATGACAACCATAATTACGAGATAGATAAGTGGGCCGATCACGGCAAAGATTCGGGCCTCCTTTAATCCGTATGTTAAAAGTTTATCAATTCCGTTCGTTCCTTTCGTTTCTTCTAATTGTTCAGCATTAGAGGCTTTCATTAAACGAATCTCACTAAGTGTTTGCTGAATACTTCCTGTGAAAGCTGCTGTTTCATCTTGTAATCCGCGTGAGATTTTTGCCATTTTGCGACCGAGTGGGAACATGATAAGCATTGTAACAGGAACTGATATTAACATTAACAATGTCATTTTCCAATCCATTATGAATAGAATGATCACTGCACCTATTATCGTTATGATTCCTGTAATAAATTGTGGGAAATGTTGTGAGATTAAATCTTTAACGATTCCTGTATCGTTGACAACACGGCTAACGGATTCCCCGCTTTTTTTCTTATCATAGTAATTCACGGGAAGCCGCAGTAGCTTAGACCACATTTTCTCACGTAACCTAGCGACAATTGATTGTCCAACATATGCAAGTAAATAGGTAGAAACGCCATCAATTAATGCTTGGGCAATAAAAACAAGAGCGATTAATCCAATAAGAACTATGCTTATCGAATCTACGGAAAAGCCATCAACCATTTCTCGTGTTAACAGTGGTATGGTTAAACCGACAAGTGTGGTAACGAGACTCCCTGCTAAGCCGAATGTAAGAGCAAGCTTAGGGATTTTTGTTGATAAAATGAGAGTGAAAAAAGGTTTTAAGCTATTTTTTTTTGTGTCCATAATGCAACCCCTTTTTATTTATCATTTAAATTAGAAAGATAGATTTTAAAAATTTTAATAGTAGACCGATCATGAAAGAATTATCAACAATGAGCAATCGCTTCTTTATGTGAGTTAAGTAATAGAATCAATTTCACATTATAAGAACGAGTTATGGAAGTGTTTTATTATCATGTTTTGGGAATTTACTATATAATCTGAATAGAAAAATGATTTATAAGAGAGGTGTGGGTGTGAAGGAGCATAGCGAACGTTCAACGATTAGAAAAGGTGAAATGACAAAGGAATTCTCTGAAAAAGGAGCGTTCATTCGACAGAGCAATCGTTTTACAACTCCGTTTGGGAATCAGAGGGGAGAATTACCGGTAGAAAAAGGAAGATACCGCTTGCTTTGGTCACCAGCGTGTCCTTGGGCTCATCGTTCCGTTATTGTACGTCAACTACTTGGACTCGAAAAGGTCATTAGTTTAGGGACAGCTAGCCCGCTTCGTCCTGACTTGCCACATGTTGATTGGGAATTTTCGCTTGATCCTAATGGTATTGACCCTGTATTAGGGATTAAGTACATAAGTGAAGTGTACCGTAATGCAGATCCTCACTATGAAGGAAGGCCAACGGTCCCTGTTATCGTTGATCTTAAGAGCAAGAAAGCGGTCAATAATGATTATTTTACATTAACCAACTACTTAGAAACGGTCTGGGCACCATTTCATAGAGCCGATGCGCCAGATCTTTACCCTGAGGATTTGCAAAACAATATTGATCAGTTAAATGAAGTTATTTTTCACGAGGTTAACAATGGAGTGTACAAATGTGGTTTCGCTCGTTCTCAAGAAATGTATGAACAAGCGTATGATCAATTATTTACTAGACTGGATCAATTAGAAGCTCGACTTTCAAATCAACGATTTTTGTTTGGGGACTTTATCACTGATACAGATATTCGCCTATATGCTACTTTGATTCGTTTTGATGTTGCCTACTACAATCGATTTCACACTAATCGAAATCTCATCCGCGAGTTTCACCATTTATGGGGGTATTTATGTGATTTATATCAAACTCCTGGATTTGGAGATACAACTGATTTTGATGCGATTAAACAACACTATCATACATCCATTACAATCTTTCACAACAATGGTGCCACGAAGATTTTGCCTAAAGGTCCAGACTTGCATGTATATAATGAGAAACATGATCGGGAAAGTTTTAGTAAGCTACAAGATAAATTTCTTAGGAGGAATCATGATGAAAATAAGGGACGCAAAAGCTAATGAGTTAGACTATATTCGTAACCAACGATTGGCTGCTTACAGTGAGCATGCGCAAGTCATTTCTGATGATCATTGGCAAGCGCTAAAGAAAGCAGTTTCTTCAAAGGCAGATACGCAAGATGGAGTAGAATTAATCGTTGCTGAAATAGAAGGACAAATTGTTGGGAGTGTCGCTTTATTCCCTCCAAAAGCAGATGCATATGAAGGATTAGTAGAGGAGGTTGACTACTCTGAAATACGTCTCCTAGCCGTATCTCCTGAAGCTAGAGGGAAAGGAGTAGCTTTAGCATTAGTTACCGAATGTATTGAACGAACAAAAATCAAAGGCTATAGTGCAATTGGTTTGCATACGGCTGACTTTATGGAAAGTGCCCTCAAGCTATACAATCGCCTTGGATTTAAACGGTTGCCTCAGTATGATTTTGAGCCTGCGAATGATGGAGTCATTGTTAAAGCATTTAGGTTGGCTATTTAAGGAGGAATAAAGGTTTATGAAATGTACCCATATCCGACTAATAGTAGATAATTATAAAGAATGCTTTTTGTTTTATCGAGATGTTTTAGGTTTTGCTGTGACTTGGGGAAATGAATCTTCTTTATATGGTCAGTTTGAAATTGGAGATATTCAGTTAGGGGTATTTGAAAGAAAGCAAATGGAAGAAGCGGTAGGTACTGAGTTTTCAAGAGAAGTTCAACAAATGAATCGAGCTGCATTGATTTTTAAGGTAGATAGTGTGGAGGATACATATAATCAGTTAAATGGAAAAGTTGAATTCGTTACTCAACCTAAAGAACAAGTAGGGTGGGGGCTTAAAGTAGCCCATTTTAGAGACCCTGATGGATCGTTAATTGAGATCTATGAAAATTTGTAATGCTAAGGTTATGTAAAGAGATTGATTAGGAGGGAAGCCTTTATTTAGTTGTGATAAAGGCTTTTTGTTTAATTATATGAATTTATTGACTTGAAGAAAGTAGGTATGTGTATTTTTATTTGTTGTTAATTGATTAAATATGTTGTAAGTTAGATGGGAATATGATAGATTAATAAATCTAGCGACAAAAAAACAAAATAACAGTTGCGCGGAATTTTTCATTGTGATATATTATTACTTGTCGCTGATAACGACGAGCTTTAAACTAAAACTGCGCGGTTAAAAAGATTTCAAAAAATGTTGCGTAGAACAATATGTTATGTTAAGATAGTGAATGTCGCAACTGATGAGCGACAAACGAGTTCTTTGAAAACTGAACAAAAGCCAAGCGAAAAAGAGATACATGATATCTCGTCAAAGAAATTTACCCGATAGGGCAAATTTCACCTTGAATTTTTAAATTGAGCTAATCAGCTTGCCATTTTTATGGAGAGTTTGATCCTGGCTCAGGACGAACGCTGGCGGCGTGCCTAATACATGCAAGTCGAGCGGACTGAATTAAGAGCTTGCTCTTAATTTAGTTAGCGGCGGACGGGTGAGTAACACGTGGGCAACCTGCCCTGTAGACTGGGATAACATCGAGAAATCGGTGCTAATACCAGATAACATCTGAGACCTCATGGTCTTAGACTAAAAGATGGCTCCGGCTATCACTACAGGATGGGCCCGCGGCGCATTAGCTAGTTGGTAAGGTAACGGCTTACCAAGGCGACGATGCGTAGCCGACCTGAGAGGGTGATCGGCCACACTGGGACTGAGACACGGCCCAGACTCCTACGGGAGGCAGCAGTAGGGAATCTTCCGCAATGGACGAAAGTCTGACGGAGCAACGCCGCGTGAGTGATGAAGGATTTCGGTTCGTAAAGCTCTGTTGTTAGGGAAGAACAAGTATCGTTCGAATAGGGCGGTACCTTGACGGTACCTAACCAGAAAGCCACGGCTAACTACGTGCCAGCAGCCGCGGTAATACGTAGGTGGCAAGCGTTGTCCGGAATTATTGGGCGTAAAGCGCGCGCAGGCGGTCTTTTAAGTCTGATGTGAAAGCCCACGGCTCAACCGTGGAGGGTCATTGGAAACTGGGAGACTTGAGTACAGAAGAGGAGAGTGGAATTCCACGTGTAGCGGTGAAATGCGTAGATATGTGGAGGAACACCAGTGGCGAAGGCGACTCTCTGGTCTGTAACTGACGCTGAGGCGCGAAAGCGTGGGGAGCAAACAGGATTAGATACCCTGGTAGTCCACGCCGTAAACGATGAGTGCTAGGTGTTAGGGGTTTCGATGCCCTTAGTGCCGAAGTTAACACATTAAGCACTCCGCCTGGGGAGTACGACCGCAAGGTTGAAACTCAAAGGAATTGACGGGGGCCCGCACAAGCAGTGGAGCATGTGGTTTAATTCGAAGCAACGCGAAGAACCTTACCAGGTCTTGACATCCTTTGATCACCCTAGAGATAGGGCTTTCCCCTTCGGGGACAAAGTGACAGGTGGTGCATGGTTGTCGTCAGCTCGTGTCGTGAGATGTTGGGTTAAGTCCCGCAACGAGCGCAACCCTTGATCTTAGTTGCCAGCATTAAGTTGGGCACTCTAAGGTGACTGCCGGTGACAAACCGGAGGAAGGTGGGGATGACGTCAAATCATCATGCCCCTTATGACCTGGG